>CAXUFI010000292.1:0-3624 GCA_964250245.1 uncultured bacterium | reverse complement strand
TCCAGGAACACCGCGCCGTGCATCTGACCCGTCAGTCCGACGGCGGCGACCGGAGCGTCGGCCGCGGCGACTACGCCGCGCAGCGTCGTGACGACCGCCTCCCACCACGCGCGCGGTTCTTGCTCCGTCCAGCCCGGCTGCGGCGTCAGCAGCGGATAGGTCGCGGTCCGGCTCGCAACGGGCCGGCCACCGGCGTCGATGCGCACGGCGCGCGCGCCCGTCGTGCCGAGATCGACGCCGATCACATGGCCCGCGTTCAAGCGGTCGGCTCCGGGCTTCGCTCGAACGGCGGCGCTGACACGTACGATTTTCCTCTGCTACGAATCGAAAAGGAGCGCTTCGCGCCCTCGCGAAAACGTTTTCGGCACAATCTTCTTCCTCCTGCACGCCCCTAATGTGAATGTGAGTACCACGCCGTTCGTGTAGCGATCGATGGCTAGCATCAAGGATGTCGCGCGCCGCGCCGGCGTCTCCATCGCCAGCGTCTCGCGCGTTCTCAACGCGTCGTTTCCGGTGACGGAGCAGCTGCGCGAATCGGTGTACGCGGCCGTTAAGGAACTCGATTACCGGGTCGACAAACGCGCGCGTTCGCTGCGCCGCAAGCGGTCCGGGACGCTCGGTCTCATCGTTTCGGACGTCGGCAACCCGTTCTTTCCCGGCGTATTGCACGCGATCGAGCGCGCGGCGGACGAGAACGACTTCAGCCTTCTCTTTTGCAACGCGGATGAAGATGTGCGACGGCAGGCGCTGCATATCGAGTCGCTGATCGATCAGCACATCGAAGGCGTGATCGTGATGCCGGTAACGGCCGATCCCGTACCGCTCGGACCACTGCTCAAGAGCGGTATCCCGACGGTCCTGCTCGATCGGCTCGTCACGCAGCCCGTCGCCGATGCCGTTCTGCTCGACAACGAAGGCGCGGCGGAAATGGCGATCGCGCACTTGCATGGGCTCGGCCACCGCCGGATCGCGATCGTAACCGTCGCCGGCAACCCACCCGGCGACGTACGGTTTCGCGGCGCGCAGCGAGCGGCGGCGCTGCTGCATTGCGAGCTCGGGCCTACGATCGATTACGTCGGCGAACTCAAAGAGTCGGGCGGGTACGCGCAGATGCAGGCGCTCCTGGCGGCGCCCCGGCGTCCGAGCGCCGTCCTATTCGTAAACAACCGCATGGCGGCCGGCGGCCTGGCCGCGATCCGGGATTGCGGGCTCCGGCTCCCCGCCGACATCAGCGCGGTGTCGTTCGACGACGTCTACTGGGCGGGACTGCTGCACCCGCCGTTGACGACGGTAAGCCAGCCGCTCGAAGAGATCGGCCGCACGGCGATCGAGCTGCTTCTCGACCGCGTCGAAGGGCGCGTTACGGGCGCGCCGCGCGAGATCCGGTTGCCGGGCCGGTTGCTGGTGCGCGGCTCGACGGCAGCCGTCGCGAGCGGCGTGCGCGACGCGCTGCGACATTGACGGTGAAAACGGGAAAGCCGTAGCGAATCGGAATTATGCGCATCCCGCCCGCCGCGCCGGGCGCCCCAGAGGAGAGATTCAAGATGGCCATGACCGCAACCGAACGACCCGCCGCCGCCGCGAAGGACACGCGGATGATGGAGGCCATCGTGGCCTACGCGCCGGGCGATTACCGGCTCGAAACGATCCCCGTGCCGACGCCCGGGCCGCTCGAAGTGCTGACCAAGGTCGAAGCGTGCGGCGTCTGCGCGGGCGATATCAAGACGTATCACGGCGCGCCCTCATTTTGGGGCGACAAGGATCAGCCGCGCTACGTCAAGCCGCCGATGACGCCGGGCCACGAGTTCATCGGCCGCGTCGTCGCGCTCGGCGAAGGCGCGGGCGAGAAATTCGGCGTCGCGGTCGGCGACCGCGTCATCTCGGAGCAGATCGTACCCTGCTGGCACTGCCGCTTCTGTAATTCCGGCGACTATTGGATGTGCCAGAAGCACGATCTTTACGGCTTTCAAAATAACGTCAACGGCGCGATGGCCGAGTACATGATCTACACCAAAGAAGCGATCGTGCATAAGATTCCGGAGCACGTACCGATCGAAGAGGCGATCGTCGTCGAGCCGCTCGCGTGCTCGTTGCACGCGGTCGATCGCGCGAACGTGGGCCTCGACGACATCGTCGTCGTCGCCGGGGCCGGAACGCTCGGGCTCGGGATGATCGGCGGGCTGCGTTTGAAGAATCCGAAACGGCTGGTCGTGATGGATCTCAGCCCGACCCGCCTCGAACTCGCCAAACGGCTCGGGGCGGACGTGCTGCTCAATCCCAAAGAAGTCGACGCGCATGCCGAGATCATGAAGATGACCGACGGCTACGGCTGCGACGTCTTCATCGAGGCGACGGGATACGCGCCGATGGTCAACATCGGCATGAAGATGATCCGCAAACTCGGCCGCTTCGTCGAGTTCAGCGTGTTCCGCGACGAAACCACGCTCGACTGGTCGATCATCGGCGATCGCAAAGAGCTCGACGTGCTCGGCGCGCATCTCGGCCCGTACTGCTATCCGCGGGCGATCCGCTACATCGCCGACCGCACGATCGACGTGCGCGACATCGTCACGCACCAGTTCGCGCTTAAAGATTTTAAAGAAGCGTTTGCCACGATGGAGAGCGGCGCACACTCGCTCAAGGTCGTTCTGCGCCCGGGCGGCTTGCCCGAAGCGGGTTAGTCGCCGGCCGGCCCGCTTAGAACTGCGCGAACATCGCGCAATCGGCGGGGGCGTCGATGAGCCGCTTGAGTTCGTCATCGAGCTTAAGCAGCGTCACCGAAGCCCCCGCCATCTCCAGCGACGTAACGTACTCGCCGACGAACGACCGGTGGATGACGATGCCGCGTTCGTCGAGCATATGCGCGACGCGCCGGAATACGATGTAGAGTTCGCTGTACGGCGTGGCGCCGAGACCGTTCACGAGCACGGCGACTTCGCTGCCGCGCTCGAGCGGCATATCTTCGAGGATCGTCTCCACGAGCGTCGTCGTTACGGCGTCGGCGGACTCGAGCGGGCCGCGCCGCATGCCGGGTTCGCCGTGGACGCCGAGCCCGATCTCCATCTCACCGTCGGCGAGGTCGAACGTCGCTTTCCCCGCCGCGGGAACGATGCACGACGAGAGTGCGACGCCCATCGTCCGGCAGTTGTCATTGGCTTTGCGGCCGGCCGCCTCGACTTCGTCGAGCGTCGCCATCTCCTCGGCGCGGGCGCCCAACACTTTAAAAACAATAAAATCGCCCGCGATGCCGCGCCGCTCGTCCTCGCGTCCCTTGGGCGCGGAGGCCACGTCGTCCGTGACGAGCACGGTGCGCACGTCGATCCCGTCTTCGGCGAGCGTCTCGGACGCCATGTCGAAGTTCATGACGTCGCCGCTGTAATTCCCGTACGAATAGACGATGCCAGCGCCGCCGTCGATCGCGCGCGACGCCGCAACCGCCGGGTCGGGCGGCGGAGAAGCGAAGACGTTGCCCACCGCGACGCCGTCCGCACCGCCGCGACCGAGGTAGCCGATGAAGGCGGGCTTGTGACCCGACCCGCCGCCGAAGAGGACGCCGACTTTGCCGGGCTTCGCCGGGCCCGCGCGCACGATCGCGCGGCCGCCGGCGCCGTCGAGCCGGCGCAC
>CAXUFI010000291.1:0-3667 GCA_964250245.1 uncultured bacterium | reverse complement strand
CTCGTGTTGACCGGTACGTTGCCGTCGCTCACGCGCGAGGAAGCGAGCGCCCTGATCGTAGCGGCCGGCGGCAAAGTCGGTTCGGCCGTCAGTAAGAAAACGGCCTACGTCGTCGCCGGCGACGAAGCCGGCTCGAAGCTCCTAAAAGCGCGTTCGCTCGAGATACCGGTAATCGACGAAACCGGTCTGCGCGAACTCGTCGGTTAAATCTGTCGCTTAGCCGCTTCGGATTAGCGCCAGGACCGAAGGCGTGCTCGGAGCTTGCTCGATGGAATGTCCCGCGGCAGGGAGCGGGGCGGCGGGCGCGTAGTTTACCGCGACAATCTAATGTACTGGGAGTGCTACTCATGCCGAATAATGCTTTCGGCCACTCGCAGCCTACTTCGCGCACCGGTGCGCGCGAGGCTGCCGTGGCTACCCGTGGATTCGCGACCCGCGCGATTCGGAGCGGCCAAGATCCGTGCGGCGCCACCGGCGCGACGATCGCGCCCGTCTACCAGACGGCCACGTTCACGCAAGAGTCGGTCGGCGTAACGAAGGGGTTCGACTATTCGCGCTCCGGAAATCCGACGCGCCTCGCGCTCGAACGCCAGCTCGCCGATCTCGAGGGCGCCCGGTACGCAAGCGCGTTCGGCTCGGGAATGGCCGCGGCCAACGGCGCGTCGTTCAGTTTCTTACGTGCGGGCGATCACATCGTCGCGACGCAAGACTTATACGGCGGGACGCACCGTCTCTTCTCCGACGTGTTCCCGCGCTATGGAATTACGACGACGTACGTCGACATGTGCGACGTCGCGCAGACGCGCGCCGCGATCCGGCCGAATACGAAATTGTTTTGGATCGAGACGCCGACCAACCCGCTGCTGCGCATCATCGATATCGCGGCGATCTCGGCGCTGCGTACGAGCGGGCAGGTCGTCGCCGTCGATAATACCTTCGCCACGCCCTATTGGCAGCGGCCGCTCGAACTCGGTGCGGACGTCGTCATGCACTCGACGACGAAATATCTGGGCGGCCATAGCGACGTCGTCGGCGGCATCGCGATCACGGACGATCCGCAGCTGCACGCGCAGATCGCGTTCCATCAGAACGCGGTTGGCGCGATTCCCGGTCCTTGGGACGCATACCTCACGCTACGGGGCGCCAAGACGCTCGCGCTACGGATGCGCGAGCACGAGCGCAACGCGCACGCGGTCGCGCACTTTCTCGAAAGCCGCGACGACCTCAGCGCCGTCTACTACCCGGGCTTACCTTCGCACCCGCATCACGAACTCGCAGGCCGGCAGATGCGCGGCTTCGGCGGCATCGTCTCGTTGCGCGTGCGCGGCGGCGCCGAGCGCGCGCTCGCCTTCGCCAAGGCGACGCGCATCTTCAACCTCGCGACGTCGCTCGGCGGCGTGGAATCGCTCGTTTGCAGTCCGTGGACGATGACGCACGGCTCGGTGCCGCCGGAGCGAAAGATCGAACTCGGCGTAACGGAGGACTTACTGCGGCTCTCGGTCGGGATCGAGGACGAAGCGGACCTGATCGCGGATTTGCGGCAGGCCCTCGACGCCACGCTCGCCGGCTCGCACGTCTACGCCGTCGCGTAAACGGCGAGGTCGCCATAGCACGGCACTATCTGACGAGCGAAGCGCTCTCGGTCGCGATCGACTCGCAGGGTGCCGAGCTGCAGTCGCTGCGGCACGCGAGCTATGGCGAAATGTTATGGCAAGCGGAGCCGGTTTGGCCGCAACACGCGCCGGTCTTGTTCCCGATCGTCGGGCAACTGCCCGGCGACGTTCTGCTTCACGACGGCAAGCGTTATCCGCTGCGCCGCCACGGGTTCGCGCGCGATCGTGAATTTACGTGGGACGAGCGGAGCGGAACCTCGTGCGCGCTCTCGCTTACCGACGACGCGCAGACGCGCGAGCGCTATCCGTTCGCGTTCCGCTTCGAGCTTCGCTATGCGGTGGCGGCCGAGACGCTGACGGTCGAGTTCGTCATCGGCAATCCCGGGCCGGGCGTCTTGCCCGCTTCCGTCGGCGCGCATCCGGCGTTTCGCTGGCCGCTCGCCGCGGGCGTAGCGAAAGAAGCGCACACGCTCGAATTCTCGCGGCCCGAACCCGCGCCCATCCGGCGGCTGCAAGACGGGTTACTCAAACCGCAGGAATACGAAACGCCCGTCGAAGGCCGCACGTTGCGCTTGCGCGAGTCGCTCTTTGCCGCGGACGCGCTGATCCTAATGCGGCTCGCCAGCGACTCCGTTCGCTACGCAGCGCCCGGAGCGCCGCGGATCGACGTGAGCTGGAGCGGGTTTCGCGAACTCGGCCTGTGGTCGAAAGCGGACGCCGCGTTCGTCTGCATCGAGCCTTGGCATGGTTACGCGAGCCCGATCGCTTTCGCAAAAGATTTTTCACTGAAGCCCGGACAGCTCCACGTTCGCGCCGGTGATGTCCGAACGCTCACGATGCGTATTCGCGTCTCGGCGCCGGCCGGGGCGTAATGCACGAATAGCCGAACAGACGGTCCGATCGAAGGTATTGCGCGAGGAAGCCGGTCGTTCGCGTACCGCACGCTCGACGGACCCACCCGACGAGTTCGCGGCGTCGCCCGTTTGAGGTCGAGAATTTGGGTACCACCAACTCACTTCTTTGCAGGCCGTGGCTATGGTTCGATCGCGGACGCCGTCGTCAGCGATGATCGTATCCGCGGCAAGCGAGTTCTCGGTAGTCGCGCTGCTACGGTGAGACTGGGTTACCATGAGTGTCGGACCAGGGATACGGAACTCGTTCGACGTCACCGGTGCGACCGGACGGTTCGTCCGCAGCGCCGTCGGCGTCTATCGAACGAGTTCGCCGCAGCGTATCGCGGCTTCGCAAATCGCGGCTTATGCGGAGGCGATCGGCGCTCCCGCCCGCGACTCGGCGCCGCCGCTGTTCGTCGTGGTGCCGGCTTGGCAAGCCGCTCGCGCCGCCGTCCGGGACTTCGACCTCGCGGCTTCACGCGAGGACGTCTCGGAAATGGGCCTGCACGAGTCGCAGGATATGACGATGACGCGCGCGCTACGCGCCGGTGATTTCGTTCGTACGCGCAGCGCCGTCGTGGGCATGAGGACGAGTTCGCTCGGGACGAAGGCACTCGTGCGCACGGAGACGGTCGATGACGCGGAGGCGGTGCTCGCGGTGCAATACTCGAGCACGTTCTTCTTCGGCGCAAGCGGCCGGTACGAGTGCGGCGAGCTCGTCCCGCCGGGCCGGGCGTTCGCACGTCGGCCGGCGCGGTCGCCCGACGCGGTCCGAACGCGCTATATCTCGCGCGACGTGGCGCTGGCGTATGCCGCGGCTTCGAACGACCGGTCGGCCATTCACACCGACGACGCGGCTG
The DNA here is from genome assembly GCA_964250245.1 of uncultured bacterium. GTDB lineage: Bacteria > Vulcanimicrobiota > Vulcanimicrobiia > Vulcanimicrobiales > Vulcanimicrobiaceae > CAXTIY01. The sequence continues at coordinate 301 of CAXUFI010000291.1, read as the reverse complement.
CCCGAAGGGGCGGCTTGCCGGGCATCATCGTTCACGGCATGTGCCTGTTCGCGCTCGTCTGCGAACAATACCGTGCTCTTGCGGGCGGTGAATGCGCGGCCGAAATTGCGAGCGTCCGCTTCGCGCGGCCCGCGCTCCCCGGCATGACGATGGTGTCGCACTTCTGGCACGTCGCCGACCGAACCGTCGCTTTCGAAGCCGACGCGGACGACGGCCTGCCGCTGCTGCGGCGCGGCTATCTGCGTCTGCGCGGGTAGGCCGCAGCCGCCGGCGCCGGTGCGGCGCCGGCGAACGCTAAACG
>CAXUFI010000290.1:0-3672 GCA_964250245.1 uncultured bacterium | reverse complement strand
GCTCACGGCCGTCGCCGCGTTCCTCTTCGTTTGGTTCGAAGTCTCTTGGGCGTACGGTTATTCGCGCGTGCCGCTCGCGGCGAAAATCGTCACGCACCCGGAGCGCACGAACGCGGCCGCCGTGTCGGTGCTCGGCAACCGCGTCGTCGACGAACTCACGCGCTACGCGGCCGCCGCGCATCGCGAGCGCTTCGCCAATTCTGAAGCCGGCACGCGGCTTACGCCGACTTTCGAGGCGGCGATCCGGCGGCTCGGCGACCGTGCGACGTTCGCGGCGCCGCGCGTCAAGCCGACGCTCTTTCAGCCGCTCATGGTGCTCTCGGCAACCTCGGGTTTCACCGATCCCTGGACGCATGAAATAAACGTCGATGCGAGCGCGTTCCCCTTCGAACGGCCGGCCTACTACGCCCACGAGTGGGCGCATCTCGCGGGGTTTACCGACGAAGCCGAAGCGAACTTCATTTCGGTGCTGGCCTGCACGAACTCGTCCGACCCGGCGCTCGCGTACGCGGGCTGGCTGCTCGTGTGGTTCAATCTGCCGTCGGACGTGCGCCTCACGCATCGGATCGGCCGGCTCGCCTACGACGACATCGCCGCGATTTCGGCGCGCGTGCGACGGCATCTGAACCGGCAGGTCGTCCGCGCGCAGCAGGCGGCCTACGACCGCTATCTCAAATCGAATCACGTCGCGGCCGGCTACGAAAGCTATCACGATTTCATTCGCTGGATGACGGGCGCCGATTTCGACGCGGCGGGGTTGCCGCGCGTGCGGCCGGGTAATCGTTAGAGCGAAAGCGAGGGACGAACGTGCAAACAATCCAGAGGCGGACCTTCGGCCGGACGGGTCTGCAGATTACCGCGCTCGGTTTCGGGGCGTGGGCCGTCGGCGGCGCGGATTGGAAGTTCGGTTGGGGCGATCAGGACGATGCCGAGTCGATCGCGGCCATTCACCGGGCGCTCGAACTCGGCATCAACTGGATCGATACCGCGGCCGTGTACGGCTTCGGTCATTCCGAGGAAGTCGTGGCGCGCGCGCTCGGCGGCTTGTCCGATCCGCCGCTCGTGTTTACGAAGTGCGGCCTCGTGCCGTCGGGTGAGAACGACGGCGCGCCGCGCGAAGATATTTCGCGGCAATCGATCGTGCGCGAGTGCGAAGCGAGTTTACGGCGCCTGCGGGTCGAGGCGATCGATCTGTATCAGATCCATTGGCCGACGGACGACATCGCCGACATCGACGAGGGCTGGGCGGCCATGGACCATCTCGTGCGGTCGGGCAAAGTCCGTCACATCGGCGTTTCGAACTTTAACGTCGAAGAATTGCAACGCGCGGAGCGCATCCGACCCGTCGAGACGTTGCAACCGCCCTACTCGCTCGTGAAGCGCGACGTCGAGGACGATATCTTGCCGTATTGCCGGGAGCACGAGATCGGCGTGATCGTGTACGCACCGATGCAATCCGGACTATTGACGGGGGCGATGACCCGGGAGCGAGCGGCGAGTCTGCCCGCGAACGACTGGCGTTCGCGCAATGCGGAGTTCACGGAACCGAACCTGACGGCGAATCTCGAACTCGTCGAGCGGCTACGCGCGGTCGGCGCCCGCCACGGTCGGTCCCCCGGCGAAACGGCGATCGCGTGGACGCTGCACAACCCGGCGGTCACCGCCGCGATCGTCGGCAGCCGTTCCGCGCGGCAAGTCGAGGGCACGATCGGCGCGGCGACGCTGGAATTGACCCCCGCCGAAGTCGCCGAAATCGAAGGCGCGGCGGGTCAGGCCGCACGATGAACGAGACGCCGCAGCCCGGCGCTACGCCCGACGACGACCCGGACAACGTTCCCGACGCGGACGACCCGAGCCTCACGGAGTACGATAAGACGCTCGCGGATTCGTTTCCCTCGAGCGATCCACCCGCGATGCCGTAACCGGAGCTACGGCGGCCGTTGCGACTCGACGTCCCTGAGGTTCTTCAGGCGCTTTCACGGCCGCAATCCGTTCGCCGGCTTCCCGAGCCTTGCGAGGCCGGACCGTTATCCGGCGATCGTAATTTCGGCCGACGATCTTGACCTATCCGATGGGTCGTGGCGCGGTCGCTACCAAGGGTACGCCACGCCGGAATTGGCGATGAACGTATGGCGGCGAGTCCGGGAGGATGCTAGGACAATCGAGAGCGAGCGCCACGAGCGCGAGAACGAAGGGGACGCAGCCGACGTACTTCGACGGCCGCTTAAAGAGAATGTATGTTCAGGCTCGTTCCCGACCAGGACGTCGGCAGTACGTCATTTTTCATCGCCTGCTTTCGGCGTGAAATAGGTGTATACCGAGAACGAAAGAGCCAGCACGAGCGCAACGGGAAAACGCGCCTGCAGTTATCGCGTAGCCGAGCACTTCGAAAGCCCGGCTGAACCGCTTATGAGCTCGCTTTGCTTTTCGTGCCGCTCGCAGCTTTCCGGTTAGCCGACCGGGCTGCGGAACGCCCGTTATGCTAAGTTTTTCGCTCGATGTTACTACCGGTCGTTACGTGGAAGCCGAACCTCGCCAACCGAGCCGACCTGCGCTCGACGCGACAAGCAATCTCTGCGAATGCAAACCTCGATCCGTCCTTCGACGGTAACACGGAAGCCGCACTTTGCGACAGCAAAGACATCGGCTTGCAGCGCACCGTTACCGCACGGTCGCGAGCGCCAGCGGTTCGCTCGCGACGAAGTCGCCCGGGCCCGCGCGACGATAGACGCTCGATGAGAAGCCGTCCGCGGCGGACCAGTCGTGAATGACGAAGCCCGGCACCTCCCGGCGTAAACCGAGGATGCGATGTTCGAAAAATTCGGGGACCGTTTGCGGGGCGGTGCTCGGGGCGCTCGCGATGAGGCAGGTGCCGAGCGCGTAGGTTTTCACGCAGTGCAGGTGGCCGCAGAGCACGCGCCCGACTTGCGGCGCGGCCCGCACGATGTCGCGCAGACGGCGCGCGCCCGGGTAGCCGAAGACGTCGAAGTAGTGCAGACCGGTGCGAAACGGCGGCTGATGCACCGCGAGCAGCGTCGGCCGCGCGGGTTCGGCCGCGAGGATTGCCGCGAGCCAAGCGAGAGACGCCGGGTCGAGGCTCCCCCTCGGCCACGACGAGCGGCCGGGTGCTTCGTTCGCATCGAGGGTCACGAGGCGGAGCGGAAAACCGTCGATGGCGTAGCACACGCGCCCGGCAGGCGCGCCGCCGTAGACCGCGGCGGGTAAAACCGCGCGGAAGGCGGACCGCTCGTCATGATTGCCCATGATCGCGAAATACGGCACGGCGAGTTCGCGCAGGACCGCCGCGCAGCGCGCGTAGGCGGGGCGGTCGCCCGCGTCGACGAGATCGCCCGTGACGACGGCGTAGTCCGGTACCGGCACGAGCGCGTTGACGGCCGCCACCGCTTCGGCGAGGTACGCGGCCGTGTCGACGTCGCCGCGCTTGCGGCCGGGAGCGACGATGTGCGCGTCGGAGAGTTGCGCGACGCGTCCCCGCGAGCCGATTAGAGCGACGCGACGAACTCGTCGATCAGCTCTGCGAGGCGCAGCGGCTGATCGATGGGCAGGTGGTGCGCTGCTTCGGGAACGACCTCGAACCGCGACCCGGCGATGAGGTCGGCGACGCGTTCGCGGGCGAACGCGGGCCGCTCGCGACGATCGCCGCCGACATCG
>CAXUFI010000289.1:2953-3715 GCA_964250245.1 uncultured bacterium | reverse complement strand
GTCCGCGCTGCGAGCGCGGGCGATGGCGAGGACCTTCTCGCTCGCATCGAGCGCGACGGCGGAAAAGCCGCGCCCGCGCCGCCGTGCGCGAGCGAGCAGACCGCGCACGATATCGGCGCTCCCGCAGCCGACGTCGAGCAGCGTGCGCGGCCGTGCGCGGCGGACGAGCCGGTCGAGCGGCGGGAAGCCGCCGAACAGACGATTCACGCGCTCGATGTCGTCGAAGTTTTCCGCCAACTCGGCCGCGTCGACGGCCGGATCGTCCATCAATTCGGAGGCGACGAGGCGGCGCACGATAGCCGCGCTTATCGCTTACGTCGGAACCGGCACCCGGCGCCCGTCAGCTTTTAAAATAGTCCGCGTTTACGGCGATATACCCTTGCCACTTCTCCGGCACGTCGGAGTCGGCGTAGATCGCTTCCACCGGGCACGCGGATACGCAGGCGCCGCAATCGATGCACACTTCCGGATCGATGAACAGTTGCTTTTCATCGTCTTTGCCATGGATGCAATCGACCGGACAAACGTCGACGCACGACTTATCCTTCGTGCCGATGCAGGGTTCGGTAATGATGTACGCCATGGATTCGTGAGAGGCCCTTTCGGAGTAAACTGGGAGTCGTATTGTGGACGGGCCACTAGTGGTCCTTGCGACGAAAGAAGTAGCTCGGGCGGCGACGCGCGGCGGGTCGCTCGGCATGCGGCGCCGTGCCGCATCGCGAAGGGAGCGCCACGATGGTTACTGGAACCGGACGCGCGCTC
>CAXUFI010000289.1:0-2943 GCA_964250245.1 uncultured bacterium | reverse complement strand
TTGGTTTTTTTTTTTTTTTGTTTTTTTTTTGGGCGGCGCCCGGGGGCCGCCGCGCGATTATACACTGCGCAGCGGCACCTGGGTGGAGGCCGAAGTTTGCGAGGCGTGCGCGCGGCGGCGGCGGACGGCGATCGTGCCGCTGGTCGGTTCGGCTCTCGTGGCGGTCGCGCTCGCGGTCGGCACCACCTTCGCGATCGATCGCTACCAGCGCGGCGATCACGAAGCCCGGCCCGATCCGCGCGAGTGGACGAAACGGTTGCGTACGGGGACGCCGACGCTCGCTTCCTATTCGCGCGATCTGACGGCGGCGGCCCGCGCGGGAGAACTCGATCCCGTCATCGGCCGGGACGTCGAAATCGACCGGGTCGTCTCCATCCTCGCCAGGCGCTCGAAAAATAACCCGGTCCTCGTCGGCGATCCGGGCGTCGGGAAGACGGCGATCGTCGAGGGACTCGCGCAACGCATCGCATCCGGCAAGGTTCCGGCCGTGCTGCGTGACAAGCGCGTGCTCTCGCTCGCGCTCGGGCCGCTCGTCGCGGGCACGAAGTATCGCGGCGAATTCGAAGGCCGCGTCAAGCGCATCGTCGACGAGATCAAGAAATCCGCCCGCGAAGTCATCCTGTTCATCGACGAATTGCACTGGCTCGTGGGCGCCGGCGCCGCCGAAGGTTCGCTCGATCTCTCCTCGATGATTAAGCCCGAACTCGCGCGGGGCGAATTGCAATGCATCGGCGCGACGACGTTCGAAGAGTTCCGCAAACACATCGAAGCCGACGCGGCGCTCGAACGGCGGTTTCAACCCGTGACCGTCGACGAGCCGACGATCGAGCAGGCCGCGCTCATCCTGCGCGGGTTGCGGCCCAAGTACGCGGCGCATCACGGCGTAACGATTAGCGACGAAGCCGTGGAAGCCGCGGCCGCGTTATCGGCGCGGTATATCGTCGACCGTTTTCTGCCCGACAAAGCGATCGATCTGATGGATGAGGCGGCGGCTTCGGTCGCGCTCGGCGGCGGTCCGAAAGTAACGGCGGGCGACATCGCGGCCGTCGTCGCGAAGTGGACGGGGATACCGCAAGGTTCGCTCACCCAAGAGCAATCGCGAAATCTGCTGGCGCTCGAGCACGCGCTCGGCAAACGCGTCGTCGGACAGGACCCGGCGATCGCGCTCGTCGCCGAAGCGATTCGCCGCGGCCGCGCCGGCCTCAAGGATCCGCGCAAGCCCGTCGGCGGTTTTCTCTTCGTCGGTTCGAGCGGCGTCGGAAAGACCGAACTCGCGCGGGCGCTCGCGGCCGAACTCTTCGGGACCGAAGACGCGCTCGTGCGCATCGACCTTACCGAATACACGGAAGCGCATACGGTCTCGCGGCTGCTCGGCGCACCGCCGGGCTACGCGGGGCACGGCGAACCGGGACAGTTAACCGAACCCGTGCGGCGGCGCCCGTATTGCGTCGTCCTGTTCGATGAGTTCGAGAAGGCGCACGGCGACGTGGCCGCCATCCTCTTGCAAATACTCGATGACGGCCGGGTTACCGATGCGAAGGGACGCGTCGTCGATTTTCGCCATGCGATCGTCATCCTGACGAGTAACGCCGATCCTTCCGAACTCGAAATCTACGTGCGCCCCGAACTTCTCAACCGCATCGACGACGTCGTTCACTTCAACGGCTTGGGCGCCGCGGAGATCGAGCGCATCGTCGAATTGCAGATGAGCGCGGTAGCCGAACGCCTCGGCGCGCTGCGCGTCTCCATCGTGCTCACGGACGAAGCCCGGCGGTTCCTCGCGGACGAGAGCTTGGCCGCCGGCAGCGGCGCCCGGTACGTCGCGCGGACGATCGCGCGGCTCGTAACGAACCCGCTATCGACCGCGCTGCTCCGCGGCGACATCGCCGCCGGCGCGAAAGCGCGGGTCGAGCTGCGCGATCGCGCGCGGATCGAGGTAACCGCCGCATAGCGTGCCGGCGGTTACAGAATCTTCTTAATCGCGTCGGCGATCTCGCCCGGGTCCATCTCGCCCAGGCGATAGGTGCTGATCTTGCCGCTGCGGTCGATGAAGATGTGAACGGGCAGCGCGATGACGCCGTACTGCTTCCCCATCTCGCCGTCGTCGACGGCGACCGCGAACGGCCATTTGTATTGATGCGCGAACGCGCTCGCTTTGGACTTGTCCTCTTGTTCGTTGATGCCGACGACCGTCAAGCCGCGCGCCGCGTACTTCTTCGCTAAGAGAGCGACGGCCGGCGCCTCTTCGTTGCACGGCGAGCACCACGATGCGAAGAAATTGAGATAGACGGCCTTGCCGTGCAACCCGGTGAGCGTGACGTTCCCGCCCGTCGTCCGCGGCAAGCTGAATGCGGGCGCGGCGTCTCCGGCGTGCGGCGCGGCAAGCGCCGGCGCGGCGAGGGCGGCGAACAGCAGGGGAGCGCTGATGAAGCGAGCGAGCACGACGATTCTCCTACGCACGAAAGGACGGGAAGCGGACGTGCGCCGCATCGTCGGCCATCTGCACCTGCAACGCATCTGCGGACGAAAAGGTACGTTGCTCGCGAATAAACGCGAAGTCGCGCAGCGACAGCTCTTCGCCGTAAATCGTCCGCCGGAAGTCGAGTAACCACGCTTCGACCGAACGCGCCGTCCCGGAAAACGTCGGATTCGTGCCGATCGAAACGAGCCCCGGATAGTCGCGCCCGTCGTAGCGCGCGACCATGGAATAGACGCCGTCGGCAGGCAGCGTTTTTACCGGATCGACGATGACGTTCGCGGTCGGAAAACCGAGATCGTGGCCGCGCCCGAAGCCGACCCCGACGCGTCCGCGTAGCGCGTACGGTTCGCCGAGCAGCCGGTTCGCGGTCGCCAGGTCGCCGCGCGCGAGGGCCGCGCGAATGCGAGTGCTCGAAATGCGTTCGTCCCGGTCCTCGAGCGGCGGCACCGCCACCACCTCGATGC
>CAXUFI010000288.1:0-3718 GCA_964250245.1 uncultured bacterium | reverse complement strand
CCGCCGGCGCACAGCTTCTCGAGAGCGGCCGGCTCGAGTCCGACGCGAACGACGCCGTCGATTACGGCGATCGTCGCGGGCGTCGCGCCGTGCGCGCGAACGAGCGCTTCGACGTCGCGCGCCATCGCGAGATTCTGCGGGTGCGGCATACCGTGCGTCACGATCGTCGATTCGAGCGCGACGACCGGCGCGCCGGCGGCGACGGCGTTCGCGACGCCCGGTTCGACTTGCAGCAGGTCCGGACTCAAAGGCATCTTACGTAATGTCTATTTGCATCGGTCGCCGACACGGCGCGCCCAAAATGCCGCGCTTCTGCAATCAGCACCGCCGGCTAATTCGCACGGACGGGCCGGGTCTCTTTCCGAAACGCGACGCGGTGAGACCGGCGATGCTCGGCGAGCGAGTCCGCATCGCGCGGCGTCGCGCGCCGAAGCGGCACCGCGTCTACAGTCCTTTGACCGCTCCGACGAGTTTGTCGATCGAGGCTTTGGCATCGCCGAAGAGCATCGAGGTATTTTCCAGACCGTAGAGCGGGTTGTCGATGCCGGCGAACCCGGGCTTCATCGAACGCTTGAGCACGACGACCTGCGTCGCCCGGTCGACGTCGAGGATCGGCATACCGTAAATCGGGCTGCTCGGCGAATTGCGCGCGTCGGGATTCGTCACGTCGTTCGCGCCGATGATCAGCGCGACGTCCGTGCGCGGAAACTCCGGATTGATATCGTCCATGTCGTAGAGCGCCGGATACGGAACGTTCGCTTCGGCGAGCAGGACGTTCATGTGCCCGGGCATGCGGCCCGCCACGGGATGGATCGCGTACTTTACGTCGACGCCCTTCTTCTCGAGTTGATCCGCCAATTCGCGCACGCTGTGTTGCGCTTGCGCGACCGCCATGCCGTAGCCGGGCACGACGACGACTTGGCGCGCGTACGCGAGCATGGTCGCGACGTCGTCGACGGAGGACTCGCGCACGTTGACGTCCGCCGTCGCGCCCGCGGGGCCCGCGGCTCCGGCCTTGGGAGCCGCTCCGAACGCGCCGAAGAGCACGTTGGCTACGGACCGGTTCATGGCTTTGCCCATCATGAGCGTGAGCAACGTGCCCGACGCGCCGACGAGCGCGCCCGAGATGATCAGCACGTCGTTACCGAGCGCGAAACCCGTGAGCGCGGCCGCGAGGCCGGTGAACGAGTTGAGCAGCGAGATGATCACCGGCATATCGGCGCCGCCGATCGGCAGAACGAACAGCACGCCGAGAATCGCGGCCGAGAGAATGGCGACGGTGAAGGCCGGGATCGGCACGGCGTTAAGCGCGACGAGCACGAGGCTCGCGATCGCGAGAAACGCGAGCACGCCGTTGACGATTTGCTGGCCGGGATAGACGATCGGCCGGCCGGTCATCAATTCTTGCAATTTCGCGAAGGCGACGATCGAACCCGTGAAACTTACCGCGCCGATGATCGCCGTCAGGACGCTCGCGACCGCGAGATCGACCGGAACGAACGCGATGCTGGGGCTCGCCTTGAGATATTCCGCGGTCGCCACCATCGCCGCCGCGCCGCCGCCCGCGCCGTTGAAGATGGCGACCATCTGCGGCATCGCGGTCATCTTTACCGAGCGCGCGAAATAGATGCCGACGGCCGCTCCGGCGCCGAGGCCGATCAGTGCGATCCACCAGCCGGCGGGCCAATCGAGCGCGAATCCGGTCGCGAGCAGCGCGACGATCATCCCCGCGATGGAGACGTAATTGCCCAGCCGCGCGGTCTTGGGCGTATTCATGTAGCGCAAGCCCATGATGAAACACACGCCCGTTACGAGATAGGCGAAATCGATGCCGACCTGCAGCGCGGGCGACGCGGCCGCGGCCGGCACTACTTGCGCACCCCGTCGGTCTCCGCCGGCCGCACCGGTGCCGCGCGCGGCTTAAACATGGCGAGCATCCGCTGCGTGACGACGTAGCCGCCGAACACGTTGAGCGACGCGAGAAAAACCACGAGGATCGACAGCACGGGTCCGAGTTTCGGTTCGGCCGTCACGGCGATGAGCAGCGCGCCGACGAGCACGATCCCGTGAATCGCATTGGTCGCCGACATCAGCGGCGTGTGCAAGGTCGCGGGCACTTTCGAAATGACTTCCAAGCCCACGAAAACGGCGAGCACGAAGACGGTCAGCTCGACCAGAAGATGGCCGACGTCCATCACGCTTTGCTCCGCGCGGCCGCCGCAAGCGTCGGCTCGTGCACGATCTCGCCGTCCTTCACGAGCGTCGTGCCGCGAATGATTTCGTCCGCCATGTCGAGATGCAACGTACCGTCTTTCGCGACTAACTGCAGCAGGGTGAAGACGTTGCGCGAATAGAGCGTACTCGCGTCGAACGGCATGGTGGACGGCAAATTCGTCGTGCCGACGATCGTCACGCCGTAGGCGGCGACGATTTCGCCGGACTTGGTCAACGCGCAATTGCCGCCCGTCTCCGCGGCGAGATCGACGATGACGGACCCCGGCTTCATCTTGCGCACCGCGTCTTCGTTCACGAGCAGCGGCGCGCGGCGGCCGGGGACGGCGGCCGTCGTGATGACGATGTCCACGCCGCCGATGTACTCCGCGAGGAGCCCCTGCTGCTTCGTTTCTTGCTCCGGCGTTAAGGCCGTCGCATAGCCGCCCGCACCCGAGGCGTCGATGCCGAGATCGAGTTCGACGAAGGTGGCCCCGAGCGAATTCACCTGCTCTTTAACGGCGGCGCGCGTATCGAAACCCGATACCACGGAGCCTAAGCGGCGCGCCGTCGCGATAGCCTGTAGGCCCGCGACGCCGGCGCCGAGCACGAACGTTTTCTGCGGCCGGATCGTGCCGGCGGCCGTCGTCAGCATGGGAAAGAAGCGCGGGGACAGATTCGCCGCGATCAAGACGGCTTTGTAACCGGCGATGTTCGCCTGCGACGAGAGGGCGTCCATGCTCTGCGCGCGCGTCGTGCGCGGAATGGCGTCCATCGAGAGCGCGGTGATCTTTTGCTTCGCGTACGCTTCGACCGAGGCCGGGTCGCCGAGCGGCGTTAGGAAGGAGAGCAGCGTTTGGCCGGCACGCATCGACGCGAGCTCTTCCGGCGTCGGCCGCGCGACTTTCGCGATGAAGTCGGCTTTGGCGAACACTTCGGCCGCGCCGGCGGCGAGGGTCGCTCCGGCCCGCTCGTACGCCTCATCCGGAAAGGAGGCGGCGACGCCGGCGCCGCGCTGCACGATGATGCTCGAACCGCTCTTTAGAAGCCGAACGACCGTTTCGGGGACGAGCGCGACGCGTCGTTCGTGCGGCACGACCTCGGTCGGGACGCCGATAACCATGAAAACTCCTAAAACCGGGGGCGCGCGCGGCACCTCGCGAAACCGGACGACGGGCAAACGTTTACCGGCCTCCCGCTCGCGCTCCTTGCGCGCGCCCGCCGTTACGGCTCGGCGGCGAGCAGCCTCCAGATGACGAGTAAGCCGACCATGCCGCCGGCATGGAGCGCCAGACTCATTTTACGAGCGAAGCCGCTCGCCGTCGCCACCGCCGCGAAGTCGCCCGCGGCGACGATCGCCGAGAAGCCGACGACGGTGCGCAGCGCACCGCGCGAGCCGGGCGCGCGCAGAAACTGCGCCACCAGCAGTCCGAGGACGAAGTCGCGCGTGCCGCGGGCTCGCCCGCAGCCGCCTTCCGCGGGCGTCGCCGCGCGCAAGCCCGACAGC
>CAXUFI010000287.1:0-3740 GCA_964250245.1 uncultured bacterium | reverse complement strand
GCGCCGGCGGGCGGCGCAGCTCGGCGGCGAGCAACTTCCGCCGCCGGCGGCCGGCGCCCCCGCCACGTTCTCGTGGCCGGCGTCCGGAGCCATCACGTCGCCCTTCGGCATGCGCAGCGATCCGCTCGGCCACGGCTTTCGCATGCATACGGGGATCGACATCGGCGCTGCGATGGGTTCGACCATCACGGCCGCGGCCGCCGGCCGCGTCATCTTCGCGGGCTGGTACGGCGGCTACGGCAACGCGATCATCATCGATCACGGCGGCTCGACATCGACCCTGTACGGCCACTGTTCCCAGCTCTTCGTCGCCGGCGGCCAGGACGTGCAGCGCGGTCAGGCGATCGGCGCCGTGGGCTCGACGGGCGAATCGACGGGACCGCACCTGCACTTCGAGATTCGGGTCAACGGCGTCCCGGTCGAGCCGACGTCGCGCTTACGTTAGAATATGAAAATCCCGTAAGACCTAGGAAACCGCCTCCCGTTTCCGCGCGTATCACATAACGTGCCGTCGGAAGGCCTCTCGCGGTCGTCAAAGAACGCACGACGCCCTCGATCTCTCCGTTTATGGGATTTTGTCTACGCCGCTTCGCGCCCTAGCCGCCGCCTTCGTGCTTGCCGTCGCCTCGCTTGGGGGGGCGGTTTTCCTTGCTCACGAGCGGGCGGCGCATCCCGCGGGTGCCTTCGCCGATAGCGGCTCCGGAGTAGCCGCGCTCGATCTGCGTTCGATTTTAACGAGCGTCCGCGGCGGCGATCAGACGATGGTCGACGGTGCCTTCCGGCAAGTCGAACGGGCCTATTACAAACCGGTGAACGCGCAAACGCTGTTGACCGGCGAGCGGCGCGAACTCATCGACTATTTAAAGAAGAAGGGCGTCGCGTCACCGGCGATTCCGCTGCTCACGGCCACGGGCGATGAAGCGCAGGACATCGCCGCGCTCAATTCGGACCTCTCGATCGCGCAGTCGCGCTACGGCAAGCAGACGTCGCCGAGCGAGCTTACGCAGGCGGCGATGCGCGGTATGCTCGCCTCCCTCGGCGATCCGTATACGACCTATCTCTCGCCGCGAGAGATTAACTCGCTCGAGGAGTCGCTCAAGGGCGGCGACTTCGGCGGGATCGGCGTATACATCGTCCAGGATCCGCGCGATAAGAGCATCCTCGTCCAGCCGATCGACGGCATGCCGGCCTCGCGCGCGGGCGTTCACACCGGCGACCGCATCGTCGCGGTCGACGGCAAGCCCATCGACAGCCTAAAACTCGACGACGTCGAGCGGCTGCTGCGGGGCGAGATCGGGACGGTCGTGCACGTCCGCATCCGGCCGCACGACTCGCACGCCACGCGTCTGGTCGCGATCACGCGGCAGCAGATCGTCGTGCCCTCGGTCCATGCCAAGCTCGAAGACGGGTTCGACTACGTGCGCCTGGCGGACTTCGGCTCGACCTCGTACGACGAGGTGCGCAAAGCCGTCCTCAGCGGCAAAGCCCACGGCGCCAAAGGTTACATCTTAGACCTGCGTAACAACGGCGGCGGCTATCTCGACGCGGCGGTCAGCATCTCGAGCCTGTTCATCGGCGAGGGGACGATCGTCTCGACGATCGACCGGGCCGGCGACCGGGAAACCAAGAGCGCCGCGCCCGGCCGCGCCGACTATATCGGTTCGGTGCCGCTCGTGCTCTTAGTGAATAAGTTTACCGCGAGCGCTTCGGAGATTACGGCCGGCGCGATCCAGGATTACAAAGTGGGTACGCTGATCGGTACCCAGACCTTCGGTAAGGGCGTCGTTCAGAGCATCTACAACACGCTCGACGGCGGCGCGCTGAAAATTACGACGGCGAAGTACGTGACGCCGCTCGGTCGCGACATCCAGCACAAAGGGATTCGGCCCGACATCATCATCGATCAGCGTGTCGACGAACCGATCATCGACACTCCTCACGACGTACAATTGGCAGCCGCAAAAGCATTTTTGCGGCGCTCTGCGAGTAGGTAATCATGACACGCGTGCTCCCGCTTTTCGCCGCGACGGCGCTCCTTGCCACCTCGGTCCTGCCCTCGGCGACGAGCGCGTCGGGGCTAACGAGTCTCGAAAGCGACGAATTACAAACGAGCTATTCGCTGCTGACCTCCGAGTTCTACAAGCAAGTCGACGCCCAAACGATTCTCGACGGAACCCGGTCGGAATTGCTCTCGTTTTTAAATAAAAGCGGCATCAAACATCCCAAGGTACCGCTCGAACGCGCGGTCGACGATGCCGGCCAGGACGGACGCCTGCTCGATCGTGAAGTCAACTCGGTGGTCACGGCTTACGGTTCGAAACTCGGCAGCCGCGCGCTCACGTATCGGGCCATCGCGGGTATGCTCGGCGCGGTCCATGACAAGTACACCGTGTTCCTGACGCCCAAGGAGTACGCCGACCTCAACGAGGGTCTCGACGGCGGTAATTTCAGCGGCGTCGGCATCTCGATCGGGGTCGATGAGAAATCGAAGCTGCTCGGCGTCAACGAAGTGATCGAGGGCGGCCCGGCGGAGAAGGCGGGCGTACTCGCCGGCGACATCATCCTCAGCGTCGACGGCAAATCGACGCGTGGTCTGACGACCGAGCAAGATGCCAAGCTATTACGCGGCCAAAAGGGTTCCCAAGTCCGGCTCGAGATTCAGCGAAACGGCGCGCCGCTCGGCGGTCAGATCGCGGTAACGCGTGACGTCATCCATCAACCGAGCGTGTACGCGAAGCTGCTGCCGAACGACATCGGCTACGCGCGCTTAACGGTGTTCGGCTCGAATACGGCCGACGAACTCACCAAAGCCTTGACGAAATTGCAGACCGAGGGCGCGAAAGCGTACGTGCTGGATCTGCGCGATAACGGCGGCGGTTACCTGAACGCGGCGATCGACGTGAGTTCGAAATTCATCGCCTCGGGTCCGATCGTCTCGGTCGAATCGCGCGGCGGCAGCGATACGCAGTACGACGCGGAGAACATCGCGATCGCACCCAAGCCGCTCGCGGTCTTGGTGAACAAGTACACGGCCTCCGCGTCGGAGATCACGTCGGGAGCCTTACAGGACAACGGGATCGGCGAGTTAATCGGCGAGAAGACGTACGGCAAAGGCGTCGTGCAGACGATCCATCCGCTGCCCGACGGCTCCGCCGTGAAGATTACGAGCGCGCGCTACTTAACGCCGCACGGCCGCGACATCAACCTCATCGGCATCGAGCCCGATATCGTTTCGATCGAACCGAAGACGGCGAAATTCGGCGACCCGACCTCGGATTCGCAGCTGCAATCGGCGATAACATACTTACAAGGGAAGATCGCGCAAGCGGGCACCTAACCCGCGCGACGGCCGCACCCGTCGTAGAACGAATAGAACGTCCCCGGCACTTCGTGCCGAGGACGTTTTTCGTTATGACGTTCGGGAAGCTCGCTCCGCAAGCGAGACCGTTACGAACGCTTCTTACGAGTCGTCGTCTTACGCGTGGCGGACGAGGACGTTCCGGACGCCTTTTTCGCGGTCGACCGGGCGGGGGCGGCTTTTTTGCGGCCCGTCTTCTTGGCGGCAGCCTTCGGCGCTCGGCCCGGCGCGGCCGCGACCGCGGCGACTTTGCGCGGCCGGCCGCGCTTCGGCGGCGTGGGCACGCTCGGTTCTTCCGGCTCCGGCTCCGCCGCCGCTTCTACCGGCGGTGCTTCGACGACCGCGACCTTTCGCGGCCGGCCTCGCTTACGTGGCGCGACGC
>CAXUFI010000286.1:0-3757 GCA_964250245.1 uncultured bacterium | reverse complement strand
CTCGCATACCGCAGCGGCGCGGCTTCGAAGGCGAAGGGTTCGGCATGACCCATCCAGCCGGTGACGGCCGGCGCGAGCCGTTCGCGCAATCCGGGCCGGACGTAGATGAAGCCGCAGCCCGCGCCGCCGCAGAGCCACTTATGGCTGCCGCCCGTGACGACGTCGATACCGAGCGCCCCGACGTCGTACGGGACGGCGCCGGTCGTCTGGTAGGCGTCGAGCACGAAGAGCGCCCCCGTTTCGCGGCAGCGCGCGGCGATCGCGGCGACGTCGATCAGCGCGCCGGACTGGTACGCCGCATGCGAGAGAACGACCGCCGCCGTCCGTTCGCCGATCGCCGAGCACAGCCGGTCGGTCGACATCGTCCGGCCGTCGTCCGAGGGCACGACGACGAGCCGCGCGCCGAAACGCTCCCAGGCCTGCCAAACGTACGTCACCGTCGGGAATTGCGTGGCCTCGACGACGATCTCGCTCCGTTCGGCGGGGTATGCGAGCGCCGAAGCGATCGCGGCCATCGCGAGGGAGACGTTCGGCGTTAACGATACGCTGCCGGGGGGCGCGCCGAAGATGCGGCCGAGATTATCGGCGAGCGCGGTCATTTGCGGCAACCACTGCTCCCAAGCCGAGGGACCGCCGGACTCCCAGGCCTCCCAGTAACGGTCGAGTGCCGCGCGGGCGCCGACCGGAGCCGCGCCCATCGAGTGGCTCACGAGATATGTGGCGTGCGCGAGCGTCGGGAAACGTTCGCGCAAACGCGGCGCGGTCGTGGTCGGCATGCGCCGCGGTTCGACATTCCTACAGCCTCCCTTCTTGAGCCGCGCGGCGTCCGGCGGCATGAATTTAAGAACTGCACGAACTATGTATGGATATGACGAGACGCCGCATCGACGCTCGTGTCGAGCTTGAATTCCTTCGCGCGACGGAAGCCGCGGCGATCGTTTCCGGTAAACTCGTCGGCCGCGGCGACAAGAACGCCGTCGACCAAGCCGCGGTGGACGCGATGCGGACGGTTTTAGGTGAAGTCGACATCGACGGCGTGGTCGTTATCGGCGAGGGCGAAAAAGATGAGGCGCCGATGCTCTATATCGGGGAGCAGATCGGCACGCGCGACGGTCCGAAGCTCGATATCGCGGTCGACCCGATCGACGGCACGACGCTGGCCTCCAAAGGCGGACCCGGTGCGATCGCCGTCGTCGCGGCTGCCGAACGCGGCTCGCTGTTTCATTCGCACATCGCCTACATGGATAAGATCATCGTGGGCAAGCAGTGCAAAGGCGTCATCTCGATCGAGGCGAGCGTCGAAGAGAACGTCCGGGCCGTAGCCAAGGCGATGGGACGGCCCGTTACGGAGATTACCGTCGCCCTGCTCGAACGTCCGCGCAACGACGAGAAAGTGCGGGCGCTGCGCGAGATCGGTGCGCGCGTGCGGCTCTTCGGCGACGGCGACATCGCCAACGGCATCATCGCCGCGCTCGAGACGCGCAACCGCATCGACATGATGATCGGCATCGGCGGCGCGACCGAAGGCGTCGTGACGGCGTGCGCCGTCAAGTCGATCGGCGGCGACATGCAAGCCCGGCTTTGGTTGCGCGACGGCGAGCGGGAGATCGCCGACCGGGAAGGGCTCGATCCGGAAGCCGTGCTCACGCTGCACGACTTGTGCCGCTCGGATCTCGCGATGCTCGTCGCCACGGGCGTTACCGATGGAGAATTGCTGGAGGGGGTAAGCTACGTCCGTGGCAGCGCCTACACGCAGTCCATCATCATTTCCTCGCTGACGGATACGATTCGCAAAGTCGACGGCATGCATAATCTCGAGTCGTTCGTCAACCTCTCGAATTCGCACGTGAACGGGCTTACAACATCCGACTTACTGAAGGAGCACGCACCCTCATGAGTAGCCAACTCGCCACCGTCGCCAAGGGAATGGTTGCGCCGGGCAAAGGTATTCTCGCCGCCGACGAGAGCACGGGCACCGCGAATAGACGCTTCGAACCGCTCGCCATCGCGCAGACGGAGGCGATGCGCCAAGCGTATCGCGATATGCTCTTCACGGCGCCGGGCTTCGGTTCGTACTTCAGCGGCGTAATACTTTACGACGAAACGATCCGCCAAACGGGCCTCGCCGGCAAACCGTTCGTCGAAGTTCTCACGGCCGACAATTCGTATCCCGGGATTAAGCTCGATACCGGTACGCAGCCGCTGCCGCTCGCGCTGCCGGGTGAAAAGATTACCGAAGGCCTCGATGGTTTAGCCAAACGCGTCGAAGAATACGTGAAGATGGGCGCGAAGTTCGCGAAGTGGCGCGCCGTCGTCGCCATCGATGCGAAGAACGGGTTGCCGAGCGACGATTGCCTGCACGCGAACGCCCACGCGCTCGCGCGGTATGCGGCGATCTGCCAGGCGGGCGGTCTCGTGCCGATCGTCGAGCCGGAAGTTCTCTCCGACGGGACCGCCGCGCAATCGCTCGAGGAGAGCTTCGCCGTCCACGAGCGCACGTTGCGCCGCGTCTTCGAGGAATTGGCGATCGCCAACATTCGTTTCGAAGAGATGATTCTCAAACCGAGCATGGTCGTTCCCGGTGAGAAGTCCGGCCAGAAAGCGTCCGTGCACGAAGTCGCCGAGTTGACGCTCACGGTGCTCATGCGGACCGTACCGGCGGCCGTCGCCGGCATCGCGTTTCTCTCCGGCGGTCAAGAAGATGAGGAGGCGACGGCGCACCTCAACGAGATCAACGTCATCGCGCGCGAGCACAATGCGCCGTGGCCGCTTACGTTCTCGTACGGCCGCGCTTTGCAGAACGCCGCCCTGCATCTGTGGCACGGCGACGCGAAGAACGTCGCGGTCGCGCAAGCGGCGCTCAATCACCGGGCGAAAATGAATTCGCTCGCGTCGCTCGGTCAATGGTCGCCCGATAGTGAGAAGGAAAAAGACCTCGTCCTGAGCCGATAAGTCACGCACATGCGCGGCCGGTTCGAATTCATGCTCCATACGATCGCCGCCGCCGATATCACCGGCGGCATCGAGCCGTCGCTCGCGCTGTTGGGGTCGCTCGGCTGGGAGTTGCGCGGCGTCGCGAGTACCCCCGGCGGCGGACTCGTCATCGCGCTGCAACGCCCGCTCGATGAGGAATGGCCGCTGCCGGACGCCTCGACGCTCGCCGCGACCCTCGAAGAACCGCTGACCGCGCCGAGCCTGACTACCGTCGAGGAGTGATCGACGCGCGCATCGCCGCGCTGTACCGCCGAATGGGCGAGGTCGTCGCGACGTATCCGCCGCAGGCGGTCCGGCCGATGGCCGCGTTTGCGCTCGGCACGGCGTTCTTCCCCGCCGGTGCGGGTCTCTGGCCGCCCGGGAGGCCGCTCGCGGCCGACCCCGTGATGATCGTCGCGCACGTCTTCGACGCTCCGTCGTACGCCTACGCGCTCGGCCCGGGGGCGGGGAGCGAACGAATTCGCGGCAACCGGACCTGGGCCGGTCTGCGGACGCTGCTCGCGCGAGCCGGACTCGCTCCGGAGCGCTGTTTCCTCACGAACGCGCTCGTCGGCGTCAAGGTCGGCGCTCCGTGCGGCCACGTCGCCGCCGGCGCCGCCTATCGCCGCGAGTGCGCGGCCTTTCTGCGCGAGCAAGTGCTGGCGATTCGGCCGGGGGTCGTCGTGACGCTCGGGTCGCCGGCGATGCTCGTGCTCAAAGCCGCGAGCGAGGATCTCGCGCGGCGCTGGCACGGCCGTGCCACCTTGTCGGCGCTCGACGCCGC
>CAXUFI010000285.1:0-3773 GCA_964250245.1 uncultured bacterium | reverse complement strand
GCACGCAGCGGGCCGGCGGGCGTAGAGCGCGCACGTCACCTGCGTCCCGACGCGGCCGCGTAAGGCGGCGCAGACGAAGCCGTCCGCAGTCATTTGCGTCTTGAGCGCCGGCTTGCGGACGCGGCCGACGTAGCGCTCGCGTTCGCACGCCGTTAGCCGAGCGAGATCGGGCGCCGTAAGGTCGACGTAGGTCGCCGCCACGTAGGGCGGCCCGCAACAAGCGCCGCACGTACGGCAATCGAGTCCAGGCGCGCGAGGCGTTATCATGCGGCGGCGTTTTAAGCTATCGTCGGCCGGCGCCCTACGTGCGGCCCGACGTTCGCGAGCCTTCATGCCGCGTCGCTTTCTTGCGACTTCCCAGAACGAAGCCGGCGAATTCGGCGTTACGACACGGGCGCGAAGCGGCGGCAAGAGTTCGCTTTCGCCGCGCTAAATGCGCTCAAGTCAATACGAATCGAACCGATGGACGGGTACATGAAATCCAACTGGATCTGCGCTGCTTTGCTCACCGCGAGTCTGGCAATTTCGGGTTGCGGCGGAGGCGGCGGATCGTCGGGGGGCGGCGGCGGCGGCGGCGCGCCGATCCCTATCTCGAGCCCGACCGTTTCGGCAACCACGACGCCCGTGGCGCAGTCGGAAGCGGCCTTCACGTGCCCGACGAGCGACACGGTCTCGGCCGCCGAGCGCGGGGTCGCGCACGCCGGGCCCCGCCGGCGCATGCCGTTGCGTTACGCCGGCGCCGCGCCGTCGACGCGCACGATGCAGTTGATCGCCGTAAGCTACGAGCGTTCGCTTTCAGCCTCGTCGCATCGCGCGCTCGCCGCTTCGGAAGCGCGGCTCGGCGCGAGCTTGCAGCGCGAGACGGACTTCCCGCACATCGGCCTGCGCACGCGGATTCTCGCCGTGCCGGCGGCAACGCTCGCGCATACGGAAGCGGTCCTACGGGCGCAGCCCGGCGTCCGGAACGTCGGTCTCACCGGCGGCCGCCGCTATCCGCTCGCGGTAACGCAACCGTATTACTATACGAACGATCCGTACTTTACCGGCTTCGCGAATCCGCCCGCCGTCGGCGGCGTTACGCCGCCGGCCACGTTCGAAGTTCTGCCGTACGTGGAGAACGCGAACGTTTCGGGCCAATGGGGCTTCCACGCATCGCAGTTCGAACGGGCGTTCACCTACAGCCAGCCCAACAACGGCAGCAGCGTTCAGAACGCAAACGCCCTCGGTTCGCCGAGCGTGAAGATCGCCGTCATCGATTCGGGCGCCGATCTCACGCAACCCGATCTCGGGCCGAACGTTGCTTATCAGCGTTGCTTCATCACCGATCCCAGCACGGGGAACACCTCGACGTCCAACTTCGTCACCGATCCCGACGGTCACGGCACGGACGTCTCCGGGATCGCCGGCGCCGTTTCGAATAACGGTTTCGGGTTCGCGGGCGCCGGCGGCAAGTCGACGTTGTACGAGTATCGCGTCGATCCGACGCCCGACGATAACTGCTCGGACGATACCAAGAGTCAGAACGACAATCAGTGCGGCGCCACGGTGCAGGACGTCGTCAGCGCGATCGACGACGCGGTCGCGCAGCGCGTGAACGTCATTACGATGAGCCTCGGCTCGTTCGCCAGCGACGGCACGAGCAGCGGCTGTACGAACGGCGTCGATCTCGACAGCGACGAAGCGAACGCCGTTAACGAAGCCGTCGCCGCCAACATCGTGGTGGTCGCGGCGGCGGGCAACGGCGGGACGGCCGCCCTGACGGCCCCCGCTTGCGATAACGGCGTGATCGCGGCCGGCGCGTCGGCTTTGGCCGACGGGCAGCCGAACGGTGCCAAGAACAGTAACGGGTCGGCGGCGACGCCGATCGAGTACGTCGCGTCGTACTCGAGTTACGGCTCGCCCGGCGCGGCGTTCCGCAACCCGGCGGCCTGGGGCCTAGTGGCGCCCGGCGGCGATCCGGTCGCCAACGATTCCGACGACCTGCACTGGATTCAGAACCTCTACACCTCCACGCCGTTCGATGCCGCGGACGCGGGCTCGTGCGGCGCGGACGCTTACGATCCGGGTGCGCCCGTCACGGAGTGTCAGATCCTCATCGCGGGCACGTCGATGTCGACGCCGACGATCGCGGGCGCCGCGGCGCTCATTCTGGCCGTGAACAATCAGTACAGCCTGCCCGGAGCGATGAAGACGCTGTTGTGCTCGACGGCGGATGAACTCAACGATCCGCACGAAGGCTGCGGCCGGCTCAACGTCTACCGCGCGATGGCGCAAGCGCTCGGCGATCCCGTGCTTCCGTAACGCGCGTTACGGGGGCGCGGCCGGCAGCGGAGCACCGTAGGCGATGCGCTCGCGCGCGAACGCGGTTTGCACCCGAGCGTTGAGCTCGCGCCGCACGTCGAATTGCCGCAGGGGCGCCGTTTTGACCGACGCGCGCACGACGACGCCGTCGCGACTGAGATCGTCCAGACCGATCCACTCGAGCGGCAATTCGATCGCGACGCGCCACCCGTCGTCGGCCGCGAGCGATTCGATCGCGGTCCGGACGAGTTCGAGCGCGCGCGTCACGTCGGCCGCGGGATCGACCGGCACGCGGTAATCCACGCGCGACCAGTCGCGCGACATGTTGACCACGCTCGTGACGGAGCTGTGCGGGATCGTCACCAGGTCGCCCGAGAGATCGCGCAGCTGCACCATCCGCAGCGTCAGCCCCTCGACGAGCCCGCTGAAGGCGTTAATCGCGATGAAATCGCCGACGACGTAATGGTCTTCGAATAAGACGAGAAAGCCCGTCACGAAGTCGCGGACGAAGCTTTGCGCGGCGAGCGAGAGCGCGATCGCCGTCACGCCGCCGATCGTCACGATCGAGCCGACGGGTACGCCGATCCCGTTGAGCGTCGCGAGCGCGGCCACGAAGACGAGCACGAACGCTTTGAAGCCGGCGATCGCGGAGGCGATCGTCGGGATGCGCAGCAGGTAGCGCGCGCGTTCCTCGGACCGCACGAACGTCCGTAAGCGCCACGCGCTCGCGACTCCGGCGATGACGATGTCGAGCAGGCGATTGAGCAGCCCCGTTACGACGGCGACGATCGCGATGATGCGCGTCGCGCGCAGAAACGCGCGGCTGAACGGCGTCGTCTGCGGAAATAACGAGAACGCCCAGACGACGGCCGCCACCCACGCGAAGGCCGAGAGCCAGAGCAGCGTTTCGGCGATCGCGCGGTAGAGCAGTAACCGCTCGGCGGGCTGCAGCGAGCGGAGCGCGAGCGCGAGCCGGCGCCGTCGCTTCGGCACGTCGTGCGCCCCGCCAACGGACGCGGGCCGCGCGGCGTGCGCCCCGCGGTCGCGGTTCGGGGCCTCCGCCGCCAGGGCGGTGATACGCCGGCCCAGCACCGTGAGCGCGGCCCAAATGACGAGCGACGCGAGCACGAGACCGGCGGCGAGGCGCAGCACCGTTTGCACGCTGCGCCGCTGTACCGCGGGCTGCCGCAATTCGAGCGCGCGCGTCAGGGCGCTCTGCAAATCGGCCCGCCATTGCGTCGCGAGATCGTCGACGCTCGTGCCGTTGTAGCGTGCGTCGGTCGTCGTGATCGTCAGGACCGGTAACGGATCGGGATGCTTCGCATCGACCGCTTCGAGCGAAGCGAGGTCGCCTTCGCGCTTGAGATGGATCCGCAGCGTGCGCGGATCGTATTCCGTCCCGCGCGAAGCGGCCGGCGCCGCGACGATCTCGCCGAGCGTCGTTTGAACGTCGGTGAGCCGCTGCTCGAGCG
>CAXUFI010000284.1:0-3781 GCA_964250245.1 uncultured bacterium | reverse complement strand
CCTCGGCTACCCGTCCCGAGAGCTGGCCGAACTCCGGCCCGCCGGCCGGGCGATCGTGGAACGCGCCACCCTGCTCCTCTGTAATCCGGCCTTCCAGAAAGCGACGTTGTCATGATCGCAACCGAACTGCGGCGCCCGTCCTCCGCACCGACGTCGAGCGACTTCTACACGATAGCGACGCTCGGCTCGCATTCCGCGCTGCAGATTCTCAAGGGCGCGCACGACGAGGGGTTCCGGACGCTCGCCATCGCGACGCGCGAGACCGAACGCCTCTACCGCTCGTACGCCTTCGTCGACGAAGTGATCGCGATCGAGCATTACGGCGCGTTCATGGGGCTCGTGCCCGAGCTCGAAAAACGCAAGATGGTCATCGTGCCGCACGGATCGTTCGTCGCTTATCTTTCGCTCGACGAACACAAGCAGATGACGATTCCGTATTTCGGGAATAAAGCGGTGCTGGATTGGGAGGCGAGCCGTGAATTGCAACGGCAATGGCTCACGCGCGCCAACCTGACCGTGCCGCGGCAGTTCAAGACGGGCGCCGAGATCGACCGGCCCGTCATCGTCAAGCTCTACGGCGCGGCCGGCGGCAAAGGGTATCTGTTTCTGCGCAACGCGCACGATTTCGAACTGCGCGCCGAGCAGCTGGCGCGTCAGAATTACATCCTACAGGAATACGTCATCGGCGTGCCCGCGTACATCCACTACTTTTTTTCGCCGCTGACGGGTAAGCTCGAGATCATGAGCATGGACCGCCGCTACGAGACGAACGTCGATTCGCTCGGCCGTATCCCGGCGGCGGCGCAAGAGAATATGAATATCGAGCCGAGCTACGTCGTCGTGGGCAACTCGCCGCTCGTGCTGCGCGAATCGATGCTCGCGGAGGCGTACCGCATGGGCGAAGACGTGGTGCGCGTGAGCCAAGAGATCTGCGGACCCAAAGGACTCTTCGGCGCGTTCTGCATCGAGACGATCATCACGCCCGAAGCGAAGTTCTCGGTGATGGAGATCTCGGCGCGGATCGTGGCGGGAACCAACCCCTTCATCGACGGCTCGCCCTATTCATATCTCAATTACAGCGAGCCCATGTCGACCGGCCGCCGCATCGCGCGCGAAATTAAGAACGCCCTGCTCTCCAACAATCTCCACCAGGTACTCGATGATTCAGGACTGGGCTAAACGCCTCGCCTTCGCGCTCGCGCTCGCGCTCGGCGCGGCTACGGCGCTGCCGGCGGCCGCCGCCATCGAGACCGATCCGCAAACGCTCTACGGCCAGATGCGTCACGCGTATGACGAAGGCGCGAGCAAGCACTGGCCCTTCGAGAGCGAGCTCTACTATCAGGCGACCGTGCTCGACGCGGGCCGCGCGTATTCCCTGTTCCGGCCCGACGATCCGAATTACGCTCTCGTCGCCTCGCTCGCCGTCGACGTCGCCACGCAGTTGCACTATAACCCGTTAACCAGTAACGACGCGGCGCTCTGGTACGTCAACGAAGCCGCGCAGTACGTCGCCAAGAACGGCGACGTGCAGCATCAAGCCGAAGCGGTCGCGCTCGCGCAGCGGCTCGACGCGGGTCAGCTCAGCCCGAGCGTGCTCGCCAAACAAGCCGAAGAGGACGCGCTGGCCAACGTCGCCGCTTTCGGGCGCGACGGCGACGCGCGCGTGCGGTTGATCGTGACGGACGTTCGCGCGTACAACCTGACGCGCGATGCGGCCTACCGCTCGGACGTGCTGACGCACGCCGCCGATCCGGCGTGTCCGCTCGAGCGCGTGCCCGATCCCGAATACGGCGAGATGTTCGCGCTCGCCGCGAGCGCCCTCGCCGATCCGGGATTCACGGAAGCCGACCGGGCCGCCGCGCGTACGATTAAATATCGGCGCGAGCACTCGCCCGAATTGCAGCTCATCGGCCGCGTCAGCGCGGTGCCGCGCGAGCTGCGCTTGACCCGCACGGCGCCGGCGGACGAATACTTCGGGCGCTTAAAATACTCGCCGCTCGGCGTCGCGAACGAGGTCGTGCGGATCAATAAATACCTCGACAAGGGCTGGGGCTATCGCATGGAGGGCGACGCGCTGCAAGTCGACAGCGCGGTCGAGGACTGGCAGAAGCAATATCCGCACGACGCCACGTTGCCGCAGGCGCTGCTGGTCGCCTACCGCTTGCTGCAACGGGTCGACACCGACGGAACGAAAGCCGCGGGCGAACGCGTCAAATCGATTCTGCTCGTGCAATACGCCGCTACCAATCAGGCGCAGCAGCTGGCTTCGTCATAGGACCCGCCGCCGCGCCCGACGTCGCCGCGGTGCTCGCGGCCTACGACCGCAGCGCGCTGACGTTATGTTCGGTCGGCAGCCATTCGGCGCTCGACGTCGCCTCCGGGGCGCGCCGGCAAGGTTTGCGCAATCTGATCGTCACCGCGCGCGGACGCGAGCGCACGTACGCGCGCTATTTCGCGCGCGCCGATTCGCCCGCGCGCGGTTGCGTCGACGCGACGCTCGAACTCGACGCGTTCGCCGACATCCTGCAATCGGAGGTGCAAGCGCGGCTGCTCGCCGAGAACGTGCTCTTCGTGCCGAACCGGTCCTTCGAGGTCTATCTGCGCGAGCGCTATTCCTACGACGAGATCGAGCGCGGTATGCGCGTGCCGTTCTTCGGCAATCGCGGCCTCTTACGCGCCGAGGAACGCGATGAAGCGGATAACCAATACGCGCTGCTCGCGGCGGCCGGGATCCGGCATCCCCGCACGTTCGCCTCGCCCGCGCAGATCGATACGCTCGCGATGGTGAAGGCCGCGCACGCGCAAGTCGGTTTCGAGCGCGCTTTCTTTCTCTGCTCGACGCCCGACGAGTACGCCGCCCAGGCGCGGACGCTGCTCGCGGCCGGCATGGTAACGCCCGGCGGTTTAGCGCAGGCGCGTATCGAAGAATACGCTCTGGGGCCGAGCATCAATTTAAATTTTTTTTGGTCGCCGGTCCTCGCGGAACTCGAACTGCTCGGTACCGACACGCGCCGGCAAACCAATCTCGACGGCTTGCGCGCGCTGCCGCCGGCTCAGCTCTCGGCTGCGGCCGGGATACCCATGCGTATGGAAGAAGCGGGCCACATCGCCGCGACGCTGACGGAATCGATGCTCGAGCGAGCCTTCGAACTCGGCGAACGGTTCGTCACGGCGGCCCGCGCGGCGCAGCCGCCCGGGGTCATCGGACCGTTCGCGCTGCAATGCATCATCGTCGCCGGGCCGCCCAAAGAGTTCGTGGTCTACGACGTGTCGCTGCGTATCCCGGGTTCACCCGGGACGCGATACACGCCGTACAGTGCGTACCGCTTCGGGCGCGACGTCTCCGTGGGCGAGCGGATCGCGATGGAGGTCGTCATGGCACGTGACGCCGGGCGGCTCGGCGACATCTCGACGTGAACCGTGCCGCCGCTCTGCTGCCGTGACGCCGGAGCGCCGCGCCCGAGCGCTGCGTGCGGCGCGCAACTTCGCCTGCGGCGCGTTCGCCGTCGAAATCGGCGCGATCGTGGCGTTGCCGTTCGATTTACGGGCCGTCGTCTTGGGAACGCTCGCCTGCGCGGCGCTCGCGTTCGTGTCGTTCTACGGCGCCTACGAAGGTTTCGATGAGGCGTTGCGGCGGCCGAAGTGACGGCGCGGCTGCGGCGAGCGTGAGTGGACGGAGACGGACGTGATCGAGCGGCGCGATCTGGCGGGCAAAACCATCCTCGTCACGGGGGGCACGGGCGGCATCGGACTCGAGACCGCCCGGGCGCTCGCCCGGCGC
>CAXUFI010000283.1:0-3782 GCA_964250245.1 uncultured bacterium | reverse complement strand
TCTCGTCAAGGCGCAACTCCGCATCGCGGCCGGCGCGACGATCGGCGCGGACGATAGCGGCGTGCCCGCGAAAGACGCGATCGCGCTGCGCGGTCACGCGATCCAATGCCGCATTACGACCGAAGATGCGGAGAACGGCTTTATGCCGACCTACGGTCAGATCGCGGCGTACCGGCCGGCGACGGGGTTCGGCGTCCGGCTCGACGGCGCGGCCTACGCGGGCTCGGTCATCACGCCGTTCTACGATTCGCTCCTGGAAAAGGTAACCGTCTGGGCGCCGGGGTTCGACGAAGCGCGCGCGCGCATGCTGCGCGCGTTACGCGAGTTTCGCGTCCGCGGCGTCTCGACCAACGTCGCTTTCCTCGACGGGCTGCTCTCGCATCCCGACTTCATCGGAGGCTCGTTCACGACGCGCTTCCTCGACGAATCGCTCGATCAGCTCGTCGTACCGCAGCGGCGCGATCGCGCGACGCGCTTGCTGCGCTTCGTCGGGCATACGATCGTCAACGGCAATCCCGAAGTCAAGGGCCGCGCGGTCGCGCCGTCGCGGCTCGAACCGAGCGTCCCCGCGCCGCAGGCGGGCGAACTCACGCCCGGCACGCGCGACCTGCTGCTCGCTCTCGGCGCCGGGAAGTTCGCCGCGTGGATGCTCGACCAGCGCCGCACGCTCGTAACCGATACGACGATGCGCGACGCCCACCAGTCGCTGCTGGCGACGCGCATGCGCACCCGCGCCCCCGTGCGGATCGCGCCCGCGTACGCGCGCCTGCTGCCGGAACTCTTCTCGCTCGAATGCTGGGGCGGCGCGACCTTCGACGTCGCGATGCGCTTCCTCAAAGAAGATCCGTGGTCGCGGCTGTACGCCTTGCGGCAAGCCGTGCCCAACGTATTATTGCAGATGCTCGTGCGCGGCGCGAACGCGGTCGGCTATACGAGTTATCCCGACAATACGGTGCGCTACTTCATCGCCCGGGCGGCCGAAGCGGGGATCGACGTCTTTCGCGTTTTCGATTCGCTCAATTGGGTCGAGAACATGCGCGTTTCGATCGAAGCGATCCTCGAGAGCGGGAAGCTGTGCGAAGTCGCGATGTGTTATACGGGCGACCTGCTCGACCCGGCGCGTCCGAAGTACGATCTCGGCTATTATCTCACGCTCGCGCGAGAGATCGAGGCGACGGGCGCCCACGTGCTCGGCGTCAAGGATATGGCGGGGTTGCTCAAGCCCGAGGCCGCGCGCCGCTTATTCAGCGCTCTCAAGCGTGAGATCGGGATCCCGATCCATTTCCATACGCACGATACGAGCGGCAACAGCGGCGCGAGCGTCATCGCGGCGGTCGAAGCCGGGGTCGACGCCGTGGACGCGGCGATCGACGCGATGAGCGGGCTGACCTCGCAACCCAATCTCGGCACCATCGCGGCCGCGCTGCGGCACACGCCGCGCGACACCGGTTTGAAGGCGAGCGCGATCGACGAGATCTCGCGTTATTGGGAAGCGGTCCGGCGCTTCTACCGGCCGTTCGAAAGCGAGATGCGCGCGGGCTCGTCCGACGTGTACGAGCACGAGATGCCGGGCGGCCAATACACGAATTTACGCGAACAGGCGCAAGGCCTCGGCCTGGCCGACCGCTGGCCGGAAGTAACCAAGACTTACGCGGCGGTCAATCGCATGTTCGGCGATATCGTTAAAGTAACGCCGACTTCCAAAGTCGTCGGCGACATGACGGTGTTTCTGGTCTCGAGCGATCTCGGCGAAGCCGACGTCGCGGACCCCGAACGCGCCGTCGACTTCCCGCAATCGGTTATCGAGTTTTTCGCGGGGTACCTCGGGCAGCCGCCGGGCGGCTTTCCGCCGGCGCTGCAGGCGAAAGTCTTACGCGGCAAGCTGCCGCTCGCGGAACGGCCCGGCGCGGCGCTGCCGCCGGCGGATTTTACGGCGCTACGGAACGAAGCCGAGCGGCTGGTCGAGCGCCCGATCACGGCCGACGAATTCGCGTCGTATCTGATGTATCCGAGCGTGTTCGTCGAATTCGCGCAGCACGTCGCGCAATACGGCGACGTCTCGGTGCTCGCGACGCCCGTGTTCTTCTACGGCATGGACGTCATGCACGAACTCGAAATCGAACTCGAACGCGGCAAGACGCTCTTCGTGCGCTTCGCCGCGCTCGGTGAAGCCGACGCCGCGGGCGCGCGCACCGTCTACTTCGAACTCAACGGTCAATCGCGGCCCGTCGTGGTCGTCGATACGCGGCTCGCCGGGGCGAACCCGCAGACGCGCAAAGCGGAGAAGGGTAACGACCATCAGGTCGGCGCGCCGATGCCGGGCCAGATCGTGAAGGTCGGCGTGTCGGAGGGGCTCGCCGTGCACAAAGGCGATTCGATCGTCACGCTCGAGGCGATGAAGATGCAGACCGTCTTGCAGGCTCCGCTCGACGGCACCGTCTCCGCGGTGCTCACGCGCGTCGGAGCGCGGGTCGAAGCGGGCGACCTGCTGATGGAGATCGAGTGACGCCGCGGCCGGTGAAAGATATACCGCGGCCGAACGCATCATGGCCGCCCGCCAGGCACCGGCGCTAGCTGAAAAGCCGGCGCGCGCAGGATTGTGCGCTTGCCTGCTTGGAGGCACGACGCATGGAAACGAGTTGGGTCGACCTAACGGTAACCGGCGAACGGATGCCCGCCTACGTCGCGCGTCCGGACGGGAAGCCGAATGGCGGCGTTATCGTCATTCAGGAAATCTTCGGCGTCGACGCGGGTATTCGGCGCATCACGGATCTGCTAGCGAGCATCGGCTATCTCGCGGTCGCGCCGGCCGTGTTCCACCGCACCGATCCGGACTTCCAGGCGGCACACGACCCCGCGGGCTTCGAGCGCGGCCGCGCCGCCGGGACGCCGCTGGAAGTCACGCAGATCGTGGCCGACGTGACCGCCGCGGCCGCCTACCTCCGCGACCAGCTGGGGGCGGATGCAGGCATCGCCACGTGGGGATTCTGCTTCGGCGGTTCGGTGGCGTACCTCTCGGCCACGTTGCCGTTCGTCAAGGCGGCCGTTTCGTTTTACGGCGGCCAAATCGCGAAGGCGGCGGCGGCGCACCGGCCGCCGCTCGTCGCGCTGACGGCCGAGGTACAGGCGCCGCTCTTCCTCGCGTTCGGCGGGCTCGATCCGTACATATCGCGCGCCGATATCGAGATCGTCCGCCAGGCGCTCGAAGAGCATAACAAGATCTTCGATCTGCGCGTCTACGCGCAAGAAGACCACGGGTTCTTCCGCGACGGACCCGACGCCAACGAAGGCGCGCGCGAGGTCTGGCCGCGCGTCCAGGCATTCCTCGCAACGCATTTGGCCGCGTCGTAACGCGCACCACGAACGCCGGTGCTGCCGACGAGATGTAATGACGGGTGCCTCGGTACTCGTCAGCAAGTCGGCGGTAGCGCTCTGTCAGATCGTGCCGCTGGGCGAGGGAGAAGCAGCGGAATCGGCGCTGCGCGATTGTTAGCTGCCGGGGCGATCGTCGTCGGGCGATGATTCTGAAGCCCCGTTGCCCGCGAAACTGCTGCGTAAGCTGCACCGGCATCGGCTTCGGCACGTGGGCGGAGCACCGTCAAAGTAAGCGCCCTGTCGTGGCCCATCGTGCTATCGCCAACGACACCGGCCGGCTCAGCTCGTTACTACGGCCAGCTGGAAATCTCGTAGTCATAAGGCGATACGTGAAAAAGCCAGCAAAGAATAACGATCGCGTCCCAGGGAGTGGTGTACGAGGCCTCACGGTAAGTCGGAAGCTAGCT
>CAXUFI010000282.1:0-3825 GCA_964250245.1 uncultured bacterium | reverse complement strand
CTTTACCCAAGGCCGCTTCTCGCTCGGCGAGACCGTTCTCGTGCAAGCCGTCGGCAGCAGCGTCGGCATCGCGGCGGTGCAGTTGGCCGCGGCGGCCGGCGGCTTTGCGATCGGAACGTCGCGGACGCAGACGAAGCTGGCGGCGGCGCGCGCCGCGGGCTGCCATCTCGCGCTCCTCGACGACGGCGAGGTGCCCGCGCACGTGCGGTCGTTCACGAGCGGCCGCGGCGCCGACGTCGTTTTGAATTTCATCGGACCGAGTAAATTTGCGGCGGATATGGACGCGCTCAAGAACGGCGGGCGGATCATCCTGATCGGTTCGCTCGCGGGCGTGTCGGCCGAGGTCGACGTTCGCCCGCTCATGGGCAAGCGCGGCACCATTATGGGCACGACGCTGCGCGCCCGGCCGCTCGAAGACTCGATCGCCGCGGCCCGCGCGTTCGCCCGCGGCGTCGTGCCGCTGCTCGGGACGAAACTCGTGCCGATCGTCGACCGCGTATACGATCTCGCCGACGCGGCGAAAGCGCACGGCGTCATGGAAGCCGACGAAAACTTCGGCAAGATCGTGTTGCGCGTGCCGTGAGCGCGGGAGCGGCGCCGGGGCGAAGCGTACGTCGCCCCGGTGGCCACGAGTCAACTCGGACGTCTCTTACGGTTGGCGGGCGACGTCGGCATCGACTTCATCGACTCGCCGGCCCTCGCCGCAAACGCGCTCGGCGATAGCGCGACGCGGCCGCTCGCCGTCTACCGGCCGCCGGGCTTCGATCCGCAGGGTTCCAAACGCTATCCCGTGCTCTACGTGCTGCACGGCTACACGGGCGACGTCGCCGCGCTCGTGAGCGCCCGGCCGTGGGAGACCAACGTCCTGCAATGGGCGGACCGGCTCATCGTCTCGGGCGCGATGCCGCCCGTGCTGCTGGCCCTCGTCGACGGCTACACGCGGCTCGGCGGCTCGCAATACGTCGATTCGATCCATAACGGTGCCTACGCGACGTACGCGCTGCGCGATGCCGTCGGGCACGTCGACCGGACGTACCCGACCGTCGCCCGCGAAGGCGGCCGCGCCGTCCTCGGGAAGTCGTCGGGCGGTTTCGGTTCGCTCCATCTGACGATGAATTACCCCGGCACGTTCTGCGCGTTCGCGTCGCACAGCGGCGACACGAATTTCGCGATGAGTTTCGGCGCGCAATTCGTGGTCGCGCAGCGGACGCTCGAAGCGCACGACGGCGATCTCGAAGCGTTCGTCGCGGCTTTCGAACGGAAGCCCAAACGTTCGCAAGCGGAGTACGCGACGATCGAGATGCTCGGATACGCGGCCGCCTACTCGCCGCGCGCGGCCGAAGCCTTCGCGCTCGACCTGCCCTTCGACACGCGAACGGGCGCGCTGCGCGACGACGTGTTCGCGCGCTGGCGCGCGTTCGACCCGGTCGAAGCGTGCCTCGGGAAATATGCGGAACTCGCCCGGTTACGGCTGCGTTACGTCGATTGCGGCCGGCGCGACGAATACGGACTCGATATCGGCGCGCGGATGCTCGTCGCGCGGCTGCGAACGATGGGCCTCGCGGTGCGGCATGAGGAATTCGACGACGACCATCGCAACGTCGGCTACCGTTACGCGGTGTCGCTGCCGGCGCTCGCCGCGGTCGTAGATCGGGAGTGATGATGAGCAGGTTCGTGTGGGGTATCGCGCTCGCGCTCGCGCTCGCCGCGGGTGCGGTCGCGGCGGAAAACGATTACGACGATCCGGGTATGCACTATTCGCCGCCGCCGGGCTGGGAGAAAATCTCGCTCGGACCCGCGCCCGCGGCCGGGTCCCAGAGCGGCGACGACGACGCGCCGCCGGCGGCGGTCTACGCGTACCATCGCGGCCAGAGCGATCAACGCACGATCCTCATCGAGATTAAGGACTTCGACGGCACGCTCGACGATTTCGAACGCCAGCACGAGAGCGATGTGCGCAAAGGCTCGGACGGCACGTTCGTCGACAAGCCGATCAGAATGGCGCTCGCGAACGGCATGCCCGTCGACCTGCTTAAAGTTACGTCCGGAACGGACGCCGGCCATTTCTCGCAGCGCTACGAATACCTGATGATCGACGGCACGCGCAGCATCGACGTCTCCTATTCCGGCCGCCAGGGCGACTTCGACCGGCAGGCGGCGATCGACGCGTTTTCGTCACTCTACGTCGTCGCGTATCCGCGTCATCACTCATAAGCCGCCGTCCGTCGCTCGCCGGCTGCCGCGCTCCCGCCGCTTACGCTTATCCCGGTGCCGCGGCACCCGCGCGCAGGGCCGTCGTGTCGAGCGCCGTCCGTAGATCGGAGAGCAAGTCTTCGATGTCTTCGATCCCGACCGAGAGACGAACGAGCGTGTCGGTAATGCCGCGCCGCGCGCGCTCCTGCGGCGGGATCGAGCCGTGCGTCATGCGCGCCGGGATGCTGACGAGGGATTCCACGCCGCCGAGGCTTTCCGCTAAGCTGAACAGTCGCGTCGCTTTGGCGAACGCGAAGGTGCGTTCGGCGTTGCCGCGCAGCACGAAGGCGATCATGCCGCCGAAGCCGCGCATCTGCCGCTTCGCGAGCGCGTGTTGCGGGTGCGTCGGCAAGCCGGGGTAATAGACGCGCTCGACGTCGTCGCGCGACTCCAGGAACGCGGCCACGGCGACCGCGTTGCGCTCGTGTTCGCGCATGCGCAGCGCGAGCGTTTTCGCGCCCCGCATCGCGAGCCACGCATCGAACGGCCCGGGGACGCCGCCGACTGCATTCTGATGGAATTTGATCGCTTCGGCGAGTGCGGCGTCGTTCGTAATCGCCGCGCCGCCGATCGTATCGCTATGGCCGCCGATGTACTTCGTCGTCGAGTGCACGACGATGTCGCCGCCGAGCGCGAGCGGCGATTGAAAATAGGGCGAAGCGAACGTATTATCGACCGCGAGCAAGACGCCGGCGGGCCGCAGCGCCGCGACGGCGGCGATGTCGACGAGGTTCAGCAAGGGATTCGTCGGCGTCTCCGCCCAGAGCAGCTTCGTATTGGGCCGCAGCGCCGCCCGCGTCGCGGCGAGATCGCCCATATCGACGAAGCTGAACGCGATGCCGTACCGGCTGAACACTTTGGAGAACAGCCGATACGTCCCGCCGTACAAGTCGTCGCCGACGACGACGTGATCGCCCGCCGAGAGCAGGTTGAGCACGGCCGACGTCGCGGCGACGCCGCTCGCGAACGCGCTGCAGTAGCGCGCGTCCTCGAGCGCCGCGAGTTGCCGCTCGAGCGCCGTCCGCGTCGGGTTGACCGAACGGCTGTAATCGTAGCCTTTGTGTTCGCCGACGGCGGTTTGCGTGTACGTCGAGGTTTGGTAGATCGGCACGATCGTGGCGCCCGTCGCGGGGTCGGCCTCTTGACCGGCGTGGATCGCGCGCGTGCTGAATTTCATCAGGCGACGGCGGGCCTGATCGTCGAAAGGTACGAGATGATATCTTGCCGCGTCACGACGCCGACGGGACGTCCCGCCGCCATCACCACGATCGCCGAGTTCGCGAGCGAGAGTAATTTGTACGCGTTGTCGATATCGGCATCTTGCTCGAGCGTCGGGAACGGCCGGCCCATGACTTCGCGCACGGGTTTGTGCAATAGGTCCGAACGATCGAAGACGGCTTGCATGACCGCCACGTCGTTCACGCTGCCGACGATCGCATCGTCGTTCACCACGGGCAATTGCGAGATCCCGTAGCGGCGTAATTTTTCGAGCGCGTCGCGGACGACTTCGTCGTGCTGCACGACGATCATCGGCGGCAGCGGCTCTTTGCCGCGCAGCACGTCACCCACGGT
>CAXUFI010000281.1:0-3828 GCA_964250245.1 uncultured bacterium | reverse complement strand
GCTCACCGAACCCGCCACGTCGCCGCGCTCGTTGACGGCGAGCGCCGCGCCCGGACCGCGCGGCGCCGACTGTTCCACGTCGACGACGGTTGCGAGCGCCACGCGCTCGCCGCGCGATCGCCACGCTTCGATGGCCTCCAGAACTTCGATCATCGTGTTCCCGCTTCGTACCCGCGAAGCGCACGTCCGGCCGGCGATAGGTTCACCATTTGCAGTCGCGAACCGCACGCGCATGGCCGCGCCCGTTCGGACGCCGTTCGTACGGCGTTTTTTCATTACGACGTCGATCGACGCGATGCGCGATGCGAACCGCCAGAAATCCAAACTGCGGCGCGTCCTACGCGCGCGCGATCTCGTCGCGGTCGGCCTCGGCACGATGATCGGCGGCGGCATCTTCACGACGATCGGGCCGGGCGTCAAGCTCGCGGGTCCGGCCATCATCATCGCCTTTCTCTTGGCCGGGCTCGCGTCGCTCTTCGCAGCGCTGTGCTACGCGGAACTCGGCGCGATGGTGCCGATCGCGGGGAGCGCCTACACCTACGCGTATGCGACGCTCGGCCAGCTCGTCGCGTGGATCATCGGTTTCGCGCTCCTGTTCGAATACGGGATCAGTGCGGCGCCGGTCGCGCAGCAATTCTCATCGGCGCTGCAGGCGGCGCTGCGCGTCGGCGGCGTCGCGCTGCCGGCTTGGGCGCAAACGTCGAACTTCGTCATTCACGGCCGCTGGTGGGAGTTCTGGACGTACGATTTCCTGCACTCGCAATACGACGTCATCGGGGCCGCGTTCGTGCTGCTCTTATCCGCGCTGCTCTCGCTCGGCATTCGCGAAACGGCAATGACGAATAACGTCTTCGTCGTGCTGAAGATCTCGGCGCTCGTCGTCTTCGTCATCTTCGGCCTCTCGCTGTTTCACCGGGCGAACCTCGTACCGTTCGTCCCGCTCGGCTGGGGGAAGCTCGTGCCGTTCAGCGGCGGCGGCGGCCAGGGCGTCATCCCCGCCGCGGCGCTCGTCTTCTTCTCCTACATCGGGTTCGATACGGCCACGACGACGGCCGAAGAGTGCCGCAATCCACAGCGCGACGTGCCGATGGGCGTCATCGGCGCACTCGTCATCGGGACGGTCATCTACTGCGTGGTCGCCGTCGTGCTCGTCGGCATCGTTCCTTGGAAGGACGTCGATCAAAATGCCGCGCTCATGAGCGCGATCGCGCCGCTTCACAATCCGTTCGTCAGCTGGACGATAACGATGGGCGTGATCGCGGGCACGACGAGCGTCGCGCTATCGTCGCTGCTCGGACAGACGCGCATTTTCTACGTTATGTCGCGCGACGATATGCTGCCGCCGTTCGTCTCGCGCATTCACCCGCGCTTTAAAACGCCGGCCCTCATGACGATGATTACGGGCTGCGGCGTCGCGATCCTCACGTTGATCGTGCCGCTCGATCAGCTGCTCAATCTCGTAAACATCGGCACGCTCGCGGCCTTCATCGTCGTCTGTTCGGGCGTGATCTGGTTGCGTTACAAGCGGCCCGACATCCCGCGGCCGTTCCGGTCGCCGTTCGTTCCGGTTTTCCCGCTCATCGGGATCTTTTTATCGCTCGTGCTGATCGTGTTCGGTCTAAGCCGCGATACGCTCGTCTGGTTCCTCGGCTCGCTCACCGTCGGCCTCATCATTTACTTTACGTACGGCTTCCGGAAATCGCGCCCCGATCTCGCGCAGCGCTGACGTACCTAGGGTGCGTCGAGGCGGAGCAGGCTCGGCGCGCGGAACGCTACGTTACGAAACCGTCGCCAGGTCTTTCCCATACGCCGTTTCGTGGATGAAATCGGGATAGACGTCGACGATGACTTTCTCGATCTCCGCCTTGAGCGCGCCCAAGAGTTCGGCTTCCGGGAACGTCCCGACGAGCACGCCCTTGCGGTAAATCGCGCCCTTGCCTTTGCCTCCGGCGACGCCGACGTCGGCCATCTTACTCTCGCCCGGACCGTTGACGACGCAGCCCATCACCGCTACCTTCACCGGCGCTTCGTACTGCTTCGCGATCGCTTCGACCGACCGCGCGAGATCGACGACTTCGATCTCGGCCCGCCCGCACGAGGGACAGGCCGTGATGTCGAAGCCCTTTTCCCGGATCCCGAGCGCCTTGAGAATTCCCCAGCAGACCGGGACTTCTTCGACGGGGTCCGCGGCGAGCGAGCAGCGCAGCGTGTCGCCGATGCCTTCCCAAAGCAGGACGCCGAGGCCGATCGCGGATTTAATCGTGCCTTCGCGCGGCAGCCCCGCTTCGGTGATCCCGAGATGCAGCGCGTAGGGCGTCTTGCGTTCGGCGAGCATTTTATCGGCGAGCCGGTAGGCGTAGATCGTCGTCGGCACGTCGTGCGCTTTGAGCGAGATGACGATATCCGTATGGCCCAGCTCTTCGAGGATCTCGACATGGCGCAACGCCGAGCGAACCATCGCCTCGGGGGTGTGGCCGTACTGCTTCTCGAGATCGTGAGCGAGCGAGCCCATGTTTACGCCGATGCGGATGGGCGTGCCCATCTCTTTGGCCAGCGTGACGACCTCGCGCGTCTTCGTCCGGTCGGTGATGTTCCCGGGATTGAGCCGCAGCTTCGCGACTCCGGCTTCGAGCGCCGCGAGCGCCATCTTATGGTCGAAGTGAATGTCGGCGACGATCGGCACGGGCGAACGAGCGACGATGCCCGGCATGCCGGCCGCGTCGGGCGCGTCCTTAACCGTAACGCGGACAACTTCGCAGCCGGCCGCGGCGAGCCCGTAAATCTGCTCGAGCGTCTTGTCGACGTCGGCGGTGTCGGTCGTCGTCATCGACTGCACGACGACGGGATGATCGCCGCCCAGCCATACTTTTTTCGCGCCGCTCGACCACTTCGATTTGTTCTCGAGCAGAATCGGCTTGGACTCGCGTCGCAGCCGTACCACTAGCGCGGCGCCCCGTCGGGGCTCGGTCGGTACACTAGAAAACTCCCTTACCGGAGACGATATTGCTGATGTCGTGATAGGCCACGAACACCATGAGGGTAATCAGCACGGCGAAGCCCGTGACGTGCACGAACGCTTCCTTTTCGGGCTCGACGGGCCGGCCGCGCAGCATCTCCGCGATGATGAACACGGCGCGGCCGCCGTCGAGGGCCGGAAACGGCAAGAGGTTCAGGAGCCCGAGCGCGACCGAGATCATCGCGGCGAGGTCGAGGTACGGTCCCCAGCCGAGATCCTGATACGCCGACGCCGCGCGTTCCATGCCGATCGGACCCGAGACGCTCGCGCCGTACTCTTTGGGATGCCGGATGAGTTGGCCGTAGCCGCTCAACTGCGCCGACAGCGCGCTGACGAATTCGTTACCCGCGACGGGGATCGCCGCGAAGAAGTTGACTCGCGCGAACTCCGGGATGCGAATGAAGCCGATGCGGCCGACGGTCTTGCCGCCTTCGCGCACCGCCTGCGGGGTGACGACGACCGTTTCCGGCGCACCGCGGCGCAGAAACTCGACGTGCAGCGGCTTCCCGGATGAGGCCTGGATTTTCGCCACGAGTTTGTCGCCGCTCGCATAACGGACGCCGTCGATCGCCACGATTTCATCGCCGATCTGCAACCCGGCTTTGGCACCGGGCGAACCGGGCGAAAGCGGCCCGATCTTCGTGCTGTAAGTGGGTGAGGCGATGCCGAAGGTAATGGCCGCGACGAACAGGATGAGAAACGCCAGAACGAAGTTCGCGATGGGCCCGGCGACGATGATGGCCAGCCGGCGCCACGGCGATTTCGCCTGAAAGTTATCGCTGCCGGCCGGCCCCTCGAGCCGGCGCGTGCGC
>CAXUFI010000280.1:0-3840 GCA_964250245.1 uncultured bacterium | reverse complement strand
CCCGCCGCCCCCGCGCCGACCGCGGCGCCGACGCTCGGTCCCTTTCAGATCGTGACGATCGCGGATCGCATCGCCGGGTCGAGCGAACCGCACGAGCCGACCGACCTGCTCGGGAACGTGCACATCTTTTACACGCAAGGCCAGATCGTGGGCGACAAGGCTCATTACGACGGCGAGCACACGATCGTGATGAGCGGCCATACGTACCTCGTCAACCGCAGTTCGGATTCGATTCTCTATGCCGATCGCATCTCGTTCGACACGACGACGCGCCGCGCGACGCTCATCGACGGGACCGGCGAAACGATCGAAGGCGTCGCGCAGGGAAAGCTGCACTTCTCCGCAGACGACCTCAACACGACGACCGACGGCGTCTCGCACGGCGACCATGCCTCGTTCACGACCTGCGAACGTCCGCACGGCGGCTACCATATCGAAGCGCGCACGATCGACATCATGCCCGGCGACCGGCTCATCGCGCGCAAAGCCGTCGTTTTTCTCGGGCCGACGGCCATCTTCTACCTGCCGCTGCTCGTCATTCCGCTGCGCTCGATCGAAGATCCGCGCCGCCAGGCGAGCTTCATCCCGCTCATCGGTTACGACGAGTACGAAGGCTTCTATATTAAAGCCCGCATCGGCTTCGGAACGACGAACACGTATTACGGTTACTACCGGGTCGAATACTACACGAAGCGGGGTCTGGGCCTCGGCTACACCGCCGTCATCGGCACGAAGGACGGCCGCCGCTACCTGACGATCGATTCGTATTCGATCGACGATCGGATCGCGGACGCACGCGAGACGAACGTCAATCTACAGGAGACCGAGAATTACAATGCGCGTCTACGTTCGCAGATCGGCATCAATTACCAGGGCGATTACGGACCGACGCTGCAGTTGCCCGCCACGCTCAACATTCAAGGTTCGCTCATCCATCAGGGAAACGCCAGCACCGAAAACCTAACCTTCTCGCGCTTCACGCAGGGCGACCTCTCGAACAACCTCAACCTCGGCTTCGTCGATTCGATCAACCTGAGTCAGCAGCTGCAGCAACAGCTCAACCTCTCGTATTCGCGCTTCGCGAGCCCGCTCTCGTCGACCGATACGTTTCACATCAATACCGATACGCATCTGTTCTCGAAATTCGCCGACTACAACCTCACCTACGATAAAACGGATTACTCGTCGAACCCCTTCGGTTACGACCGCGAGCCCGAGTTGCAAGTCTTGCCGCACTTAACCTACGGCGGCTTCCGCTTCGGACCGCAATTACAATTCACGGCCGGGATCTACACGGAGCCCCAGAATCACTTCTCGACCGAGCGCGTCCAGGGTCAGCTTAACGAGGCGGTCTACTTCAAGGTTCTCGGCAATAGCGACTTCACCGCGAATTACAACCTGACGCAGGATTACTACGGTACGGGCGATCTCAAAGCGTACGATCAGCAGAACGCCGCGCTGACCACGCCGATCGCGAATCACGTCGTCAACGCGGTCACCTACAACGAGCAGCATCCGATCGGTCCGCTCGACGTGCCGTTCCAGCTCCTGGACCGTCTCTCCGACGGCTCGAAATCGGCGCAAGACGTCATCCGTTTCTTCAATCAAGATTACTATTCGCTCTCGCTCGCTGCGACGACGAATTTCAATCGCATGGCGCAGCCGATCAATTACCAGTTCAATTGGCGGCCGTCGTTACGCTCGTACGTGACGATCGGCGGGTACTACGGCCCGGGGCCCGGGGTCGGGTTCGGCCTAACGAACGTTCAGGCGATCACGCCCTTCGGTCGCGACACCACGCTCGAATTCACGACCGACGTCGATTGGAAGAACAAGGGCGCGCTCGAGGATAAGAACATCTATTTGACGCGCACGATCAACAACTGCTATAACCTGCAGTTCGCCTACAATCAGGATCTTAAAACGTTCAATTTCAACATCACGATCCTCGCCTTCCCGGGCCAATCCGCCGGCGTCGGCTTCGGCGGCACGTCCTCGACGCAGGGCGTGTTACCGCAGAGTTTTGCGTACTAGCAAGCGGACAAGTGCAAGAAGAGTGCCGGCGAGCTTCGGGGGCGCGTACGTTACGGCGCTGCGCTCGCGCTCGCCGCAGCCGTCGCGTTGCTTATCGGGGCCGACGGTGACTGAGCGCTAGAACCGCTGAGATCTCTTAGCGGCATCGCCAGCACGTAACCGGTCGCCGTTCCCACAATGAGACTCGAGCCGACGATGATCGGCGAGCCGACGTTGAACCCGTCGATCATTTTGGTTTTGCCTTTCACGGCCCCGCTTCGTGCATCGACGGCCCAGAAGTAACCCGCGAGATCGCCGAAGTATATGGTTCCGTCGCTGGCGACGACGCCGCCCTTAACGGGGCCTTCGACCGTGAGCGTCCATAGCTCTTTGCCGGTAACCGCATCGAGGGCGAACATCTTCGGGACCATCGCGCTCCCCAGATAGAGCACCTTATCATAAAGCATCGGAATCGCCGTGGAGTTATTGATTGGCAGAACGCCGCGTACGAGCGCTACGTTCCAAAGCACGCGACCGCTGTCGCCGTCGAGCGCGTATGCATGTTGGACCGCCGGAGTCTGGTAGCCGACGAATCCGTATTTGCTATCCGACGGATGTGCGTTGTAGGTTGCAAAGATCGTGCGGCCGTCACTCGCGGGCGGACAATCGTTGAAACCGCCGTCCTGAGCCGGGAAAGGCGTGCGCCAGAGGACGTTTCCCGTCGCTCCGTCGATTGCGATCTCGGCGTTAGGAAACACTCCGCCCGTTACGATGGCGCTGCCGCGATAATTGTTAGCGGCAACCATCGATGCCGACGACCCGACATAGGCGCGATAGCGGTAGGTGCCGTCCTTCGCACCGAAAGCGAAGATCATGCCGGCCCCGTCGTGCTCGATGTAATTGCCGCCGACGATCGCTCCCGTCGGCATCGCAGTTCCGGGCACGCGCCGCCGCCACAGTTCCTTCCCCGTCTGCGCGTCGAGCCCGATGATGCTGTTCGATCCGTCGCCCATGAGCATGTAATCGGGAGGGAAGAACATCGTCCGGTCGCTGCGTTGGTTGCCTTCGCCCACGATTACCGTGTTCTCGTAGACGAGCGGCGCGGTCATCACTTCGTCGCTCGCCGCATAGTCCCAACGTAGGGCTCCGTTCCGAATATCGAGCGCGTACACGTGATGATCGTTGCCGGCGATGAAGACCGTATCGCCCGAGACGGTCGGGCTCGAAGAGATCCCGGCCTTGGTTCGAAACGTCCATTGCAGCGAGATATTCTGCGCCGGAGCGAGTACCGGATTGAGATCGGTGTTGAGCCGAAACGACGTCCATTCGAGCGGCAGATTCAACGACGGTGCGGGCGACGGCTGCGCTTGCGCCCGAGCCGAATCGAAGGCGAGCCCGGCGAACGCCGCCGCGAGCAGGAGCGCGACCCGACGGTAACCGTTGCGGCGTTTCCTATTTATCGACCTCATGACGTTCGCAACTTATGATTCCGCAATCGCCCGTTCCCGCGCTGCAGACCGCGCGAAACGCCAGGGCGCTCACGGATAGTTGTCGACCTCGCCGCCCGCGATCTGCGCGTTCGGATCGGAGGGCGGCGCCAGATCGGGCGTCTTGGAGATCAGCTGCTGCGACGAGGTTTGCGTATCCACGACGATGCCGGGATAGGTGTTGTCGCTCGCGCCGCCTTGACCGAGCGAGTCGACGGGTACGCCCGCCGGCGTGAGCACGATGAAATTCATGAGCCAGGTCGATTGGACGGGAGTCGTCGGTTTCGGAACGGGCGTCGCGCCCGGCGGAGCCGCCGTCGCCGTCGGCACGGGCTCCGCC
>CAXUFI010000279.1:0-3841 GCA_964250245.1 uncultured bacterium | reverse complement strand
GCCCCGGAACGCGCGAACGCGTCGCTGACGGCCGGGCTCGTGCTCGGCTTCATCACGCCCTGCGGTACGGCGGCCGTGGCGCTCGCGACCGCTTTCGCGCCGCACCTCCCGTTCGCGA
The DNA here is from genome assembly GCA_964250245.1 of uncultured bacterium. Taxonomy (GTDB): domain Bacteria; phylum Vulcanimicrobiota; class Vulcanimicrobiia; order Vulcanimicrobiales; family Vulcanimicrobiaceae; genus CAXTIY01. The sequence continues at coordinate 3,723 of CAXUFI010000279.1, read as the reverse complement.
CCGCCGGACTCCTGACGACGGGCGGTCTGCTTCCGGTCGCGGCGCTGCGGACCGTGCGGCTGCCGCTTATCTTCAGCCGGGTGCCGGCTGCGGCAACGGAGCCGGCGGCGGCGGCGGCGGCGGTGCCGGCGCTCGCCGGGCTCGCTACGAGGCGCGCGTACTGGGCGCGAGCCGGCCTGCTGCTCGCGCTAGCGATTTTCGTTTTCGGTCGCGAGCCGGGCTTCGTTAACCCGCGCTTGACGCCGTTCGTCTGGCTGGGGACGCTCGTGGCCGCCGCCGGCGTTCGCCGCGCGAGTTCGACTCCCGCGGCGATCGCCGTGCCCGGCGTCATGCTGCTCGGGCTCGCTTGCGGCTCGCCGATACCCAGCTTTCAAGCCGATGCGACTCGGCTCGACGATGCCTTCGCCGGCGAACGGCTGGCGTTCACCGGCGTCGCCCACCGCCACGGCGCGGCCACGGTCGTAGTCCGCTTCGCGATCACGTGCTGCCGAACCGACGCGTCGCCCGTTTCCGTTCAAACGGTCGCCCGTCTGCCGGTCGCCGACGGCACCTGGGTAACGATGTCCGGCGCCCTGCAAGAATCGGGTGCCGGGCTCGTGCTGCAGCCCGCGTCTTGGAGGGCGATCTCGCGTCCCGCCGACCCGTTCGTCTACCGGTGATAGCCGTGTGGTTTGCAGCCGCTATCACGGGATCTGAAATAACGCCGCCCCACAAGGTGAAGCTGGCAAGCACGCAGGAGCGCCGATCATCCCGCCTTGCGGTCCTTCGTTGCGGCGCTCGCACGACGATTCGCGTTCGTGCCGACGCACCAGGGATGGAGAACGTGCGATGTTGTAGCACGATACTTAACGAGCGAAGCGATTCGCTCGTCGGTAGCGCGCAATTCAGCTCGCTCATCGACGCGCGCGTTTTACGCTCATTGAGTCTAATCGCAACCAAATATCTTTCGCGCGCTACGGATTTTTTAAGAGCCGGCCGGATCTGCACCACCGGAGAAGAGCTGCACACCGTTAGCTTCACGGGGAGGCCTAATCGTGATGCCCGGTAATCGCCGAACGTCGCGAATGTCGTCCGCTTTCGTCGCAGGTTCCGTAGCGCGAGCCGCTCGAGCGGCTGATGCAGACCGATTTTCGAGGCAAGGACGAACCGGGCGCGGAGACGGTCCGCATCGATGTTCGTCAGGAACGCCGGCGCAGCGGAACTCCCTGTTTTCGGCCTGGAAACGCGAGCGTCCGGCAACGGCTCGAAGCACCCATGAGACGCACCTCGATTCGAAGGGGAGCGGCAATCTGCGTGCGCACCTTCGGCGATCCTTCGCCCGCTGTCTCCTGTGGGCGCGCCGCCGGCACTCGACGAAATCCTGGGAAAAGGATTAGAAATGGAATGATTTTCGATAGGCCCGCGGCGCATGCGTAACGCGGCGGGCGGCACCCGCGTTTTACTCCCAGGGGCGCAGGAGGCTCCGTCGATGGACAACTCTTTAACGCGGACTGCCGCGTTAGCCGTTTTCTCGAGCCTGGCGCTCGCCGGCGCCCTTGCCGTCGCTCCGGCAGCCGCGCAGGCCGACGAGCAGGATCCGGGTGTGGCGCGCATCAGCCTGCTCAACGGCGGCGTGGACGTCAAACGGGCCGATTCCGGTGATACGGTCGCCGCCGTCGTGAACGCTCCGCTCAACGCGGGAGACTATCTGACGACGCTCGACGACGCGCGGGCCGAGTTACAACTCGACGACCGCACGGAGTTGCGTGTCGGCTCCGACACGCAGCTGCGCTTTACGAATATCGATGCGTCGTCGAACGCGCTGCAGCTCGCGCAAGGAACCGTCGAACTGCGGCTGTTCGCCGGCACGGGCACGCATCCCGAAATCGATACGCCCAATGCGACCGTCCGTCCGGACGACAACGGCGCGTATCGCGTCAGCGTCGATAATAACGGCAACTCCATCGTGACGGTGCGCTCGGGTTCCGCCGAGGTAGGGCCGCAAGGTGCGACGCAGACCGTGACTGCCGGCAGTTCCGTCGAGATCGACGGCGACGCGCGCAGCGCCCAAGTCCGGCAAATCGACACCCTGGCCGACGACGGCTTCGATCGTTTTAATAGCGAGCGCGACGGCTACGAAGCCGATGCCCACAGTTACGCCTACGTCAACGATCAGTTCGTCGGCGCCGACGATTTAGATCAGTACGGCTCGTGGGAGAACGTCGACGGCTACGGCCAAGTCTGGCACCCGCACTACGACGCGGGCTGGGCGCCGTATCACGACGGCAATTGGGCTTGGGAGCCGAATTACGGCTGGACGTGGGTGAGCGCCGAACCTTGGGGTTGGGCCCCGTATCACTACGGCCGCTGGTTTTATGCGGCCGACAACGGCGGCTGGTGCTGGACCCCGGCGACGCAGTACTATGCGCCCGTCTATGAACCCGCGCAAGTCGCGTTCTTCTCTTTCGGTTTCGGTGGCGGCGGAGGCGGGCTCAGCATCGGGTTCGGTAACGTCGGCTGGCTGCCGCTCGGACCGCGCGACGAATTTCGCCCCTGGTGGGGCGGCGGCTACGGCCGGCGCGGCTACGGCGGCTACGGCGGCAACGGCGGATATGGCGGAAACACGACGATCGTAAACAACATCACGAACGTCAACGTCACGAACATCTACAATTACCATAATATCAATGCGCCGGGCGGCATCGTGGCCGTTCGCAGCGACGACTTCCGCAACGGTGAATTCCGGCAACGCGTTGCGGTCACGCCGGCACAACTTCGCGAGGCCAATATCAGCGCCGTCCGCGGCGTCGTGCCGATCGTTCCGACGAGTCGCAATCTCGCGTACACGGCCGCGCCGGCTCGCTCGCCGCGCGCGCTCAGTCCGACGTTCGGCCGCTTCAAGGCGACGGGCGCGAGTGCGGCGCCGCGATCCTTTACCGAACAACGCGCCGCGGTCAGCGCCGTCGCGCAGAGAGCGTATCCGAGTCAAGCGACCGCCTTCGAGCGTGAGGCCCGAGCCGGTTCGGCTACGATGAACCGGACAAGTGCGACGACCGAGTCGCGAGCGCCGCTCGAGCGCCCGTCGGGCCCGGCCGTCACCCGCGGAACTGAAGCGCGCTCGACGCCCGAGGAAACGCGCCCGACGCCCGAGGAAGCGCGCTCGACGCCCCAACAAACGCGCTCGGGTTCGCAGGAAGGCAGACCGGCTTCTCCGTGGGACCGTTTCGATAGGCCCGCGGGCGGTTCGACGGCGAGGCTCGATTCCGTGGCGCCCGAGCGCGGCGCGCAAACGCGTGCGGAAGACGCCAGGCCGGCAACCCAGACGCGGCCTTCATATGCCAGGCCGTCCTATGCCCGGCCGGACGACGCGGCGACGAAGCCCGAAGCCGGATCGGCGCAGCGCCCGGTAACGCAGCGCTCGACGGGAAGTCCGTGGGATCGCTTCGGCTCGACGGTTCCCGTGTATCGCGGCACGACGTCGGCACCGCACGCCTCGGGCACGGCCGCGCGCGAAGCGCAACCGAGCGTCTCGACATATGACGGCGCGCGCTGGTCGACCAGGACCACGCCCGCGACGTACGGCGGTTCCGGCGAACGAGCCGGCCGAAACGACGCGGCGCGATACGGCCGCGGTACGTCTTCCGAAGGCGTCTCGCGTCGCGCCGCGCCGAGCGAGCGACCCGCTTCGCGCGACACCACGTTCGATCGCTTCGGCGACCGTCCGGTACGAGCGCAACGGACCGC
>CAXUFI010000278.1:0-3848 GCA_964250245.1 uncultured bacterium | reverse complement strand
GTCCGAGCGCCTCGGAGAGCTTCGTCATGATCGGGATGCTGACGACGTTCGCGAAGAGGTAGAGCGTGAACGTCCAGGCGACGTCGCGCGCCGGGATGCCGAAGCCGTGCGCGAGCGCCGGCAGCGCGGGCGACAACACGCCGAGGTCGAGGGCGCCCGCGAAGACGCCGAGTGCGAGCGTCAGCAACAGCGGCAGGTGCGACCGGTCGAACGAGTGACCGGCGACGCTCGCCGGCGGCTTCGCGGTGGCGCTCGTCATCGCGCCACGACCTAGCCGATCACGCGATCGGCAACCATCGCGACGCACATCAGCGCGAGGTAGAGCAGTGAATATTTAAAGAGAATCCGCGCGAGCGGCTTCGTCGGACCGGCGAGCATCCGCCAGGCGTCCCAGAGAAAGATGCCGCCGAGAATCAGCGCCGGGAAAAAATACCACAGCCCCATGACGTGCAACGGCGTGAGCGCGAGCGAGACCGCGACCAGTACTACCGAATAGATAAAGATCTCGATCTTCGTGCGGCGCGCGCCGCGCACGTTCGGCAGCATCGGCACGTTGGCCTTATGGTAATCCGTGTTCGCCATCAGCGCGAGCGCCCAAAAGTGCGGCGGCGTCCACAAAAATATTAGGGCGAATAGGCCGAGCGCGGGGGCGCCGACGGCATGCGTGACGGCGGCCCAGCCGACGAGCGGCGGGACGGCGCCGGCCGCGCCGCCGATGACGATGTTCAGCGTCGTCGCGCGCTTGAGCCATAGCGTGTAGATGACGACGTAGTAGACGTTCCCGCCGAGCGACAGCCACGCGGCGAGCGGATTGGCGAACCGGTACAAGATGAAAAAAGAAACGATGCCGAGCGCGAGCGCGAACATTGCCCCGGCTCGCGGAGAGATACGTCCCGTGGCCAGCGGCCGCGCCATCGTGCGCGTCATCAAACGATCGATGTCGCGATCGATCACGCAATTGAAGGCGCCCGCGGAGGCGGCGGCGAGCGCTCCGCCCACGAGCGTCGCGAGCGTTATCTCGAGCGGCGGCCAGCCGTGCGCGGCCATGAGCATCGCGGCGAACGTCGTGATCAGCAGCAGATACGCGATCCGCGGCTTGGTTATTTCGTAGTAGTCGCCGACCGTGCCGCGCCAGCCGGCGTGTACGACGGCGACGTTGCCGTCGAGCCGCGAGAGCGTCGAACTCATGCGTAGGGAGCCATGCCGCGCGCGACGGGGGCGCTGCGGCCGGCCGCCGCGCGTGGCGGTTCGAGCGGCGCGAGTACGGCCGCGACGACGAAGGAAAGAAACGTCGCGCCGGCATTCGCCGCATGCGCTTCGCGCAACGCCACCGGCAGACCGAGTAACACGTTGCCGAGGCCGAGGGCGATCTGCACGAGCAAGAGGGCGAAACCGAGCAAAGCGAAGGCGCGAACGTTACGCGAACCGGACTGGACGGCAACGATCGTCGCGACCGTAGCCACGATCGCGAACGATCCGGCGGCTACCCGATGTACCATCTGTACGAACTGCGACGCGTCCCTGCCCCAAACCGTTCCGTCGCAAGCGGGAAACGTGTGACAGGCTAGTCCCGCATAACTCGAGCTGACGTATGCGCCGACGCACATCGTCGCGAACGCGAAGACTGCCGCCAGCGTCAGCGCCGGGGCCGGACCGTCGCGCCAAGCGGCGCCGGAGCGGCCTACCGGCACGGGTGCGCGTAGCGCGAGCACCGCGAGCGCACTCAAGGTCGCGAGTAACGCCATCCCCATCGCCCAGTGCAGCATGACCGAGAGCGGACTGTTGGCGAGGAGAACGGTTGCGCCGCCGAGCGAAACCTGACTCGCAAATATGATGCCGAGGGCGACGAGCGCCGGCGTGACTCCGGCGACGCGCCGTCGCACGCGCAGGCCCGTAACGATGGCGCCGAGCACGACGAACCCTTCGATGAAGGCGATGAAGCGATGCGACCACTCGAGAACGATACCACCGGAGAGGGCAGGGACGAGGGCGCCCTTACAGAGTGGCCAATCGGGACAGGTTAAGCCCGCATCGTTAATGCGCACCCAACTGCCCAGCACCGCCACCGCAAAGGCGAGCACGGCACTCGTAACCGCGAACAGGCGAAAAAACTTCACAACGTTCCTAGCTTAGAGAAGGCGCCTACGCCCGGCAACGACTTTGGAGAGCGAACGGGCGCCGGAGCAGCGGGCGCGATGCGAGGCCGGGAGCCGCGGCCCGCGAAGCGCATCGCGATGAGGATTGCGGTGCTCGGCCTCCTGCTGGCGCTCGTCGGCTGCCGGGAAGTCCGAGTAAAGACGTACGCGCAAGGTACCACGACGGTGCCGGGCGCCAATCGCATTGCGGTCGTCCGTGCGCCTCGCGATCTTGAAGCGTTCGGCGTAAGGGCACCGGTGCGTTTCAATCACGAGTTCGGCGTTTTGCTCCTTATGGGGCCGCATCGCACGACCGGCTGGCACCAATACATCGAATCGATCCGGGCGAACTCGTCGCGCGTCCGCATCGTCGCTTTCGAACGCGCCCCGCTCGACGGCGGTGAGGAAAGCGGGTCGTACCGGACCTACACGCTTTGGATCGTACCCAATTCCGTCTATCGCGTCGATTCCGTTCTGGACGTCGTCACACCGGAAGGCGACCGCATCGCATCGACGACGCTCAAGTAATTATCGTAAAACCCCTTGTTCGAACGCGTTGCGTACCCGATACTCTGCTAGGCCCTCGAACGACGGCCGCTGGAGAACCGATCTTGAAGGCTTGGACCATCGATTCGCTCGGAGCTTCCGTCGAGCGCTTAGGAGTGGCGCTCGATTCCAACGGCGCGGCTAGCGAACTCGAAGGCACGCTCAACCCGGCGACGGCGCGCAGCCGCGACGGCACGCTATTGATGTACCCGCGCTGTGTCGCGGAGCACAACGTCTCGCGGATCGGGCTGGTCGAAGCCGGCGGCACCGCGGCCGACCCGCTCTTCGAGCGGCTCGGCTTCGCGCTCGAGCCGCGCGAACCGTACGAAGTACGGACGGCGCCCGGCGGATACGGCTGCGAGGATCCGCGCGTCACGTTCGTACCCGCGCTCGACTCGTACGTCATGGCATACACCGCGTTCGGCCCGGCCGGCCCGCGGATCGCCTTCGCTCTATCGCACGATGCGTACGTCTGGGAACGCTTGGGCTTGGCGGATTTCAGCGGCTTGCGATTGCCGCACGGCGACGACAAGGACGGCGTGTTCTTTCCGGAACCGGTCCTGTCGCCCGCGGGCGTTCCGAGTCTCGCCTTTTACCATCGGCCCATGCGCCATTTCGTCTCTCCCGACGGGCGCGCGGCGGCGCAGCTGGCGATGGACGTCCCGCCGCGCGAGCGGGAGTGCACGCGTATCGCTTACGTCCCGCTCGCGGCCGTTTTGGCCGACCGGACGAACCTGCTCAAAGTCGCCGAGAGCGTGCTCGTGCTCGAAGCCGGCCCGGACTGGGGCCGCGTGAAGAACGGCGCCGGGACGCCGCCGGTGCGGATCGCCGAGGGCTGGCTCTCGTTTTTCCACGGCGTGGACATCATCACGGATGAGGCCGGCGCGTTTGCCGGTCTGCGCTACGCCGCGGGCATGCTGGTGCATGACGCCGAGCGGCCGCACATCGTCCGATACCGGTCCGCCGCGCCGCTCTTCGCTCCGGAGACGCCGGACGAGTGCGCCGGCGTCGTCGCCAACGTCGTTTTTCCGACGGCGATCGATACGCGGCCGGGTGCGGCGCCGCGGGACTACGACGTCTACTACGGCATGGCCGACGCGCGGATCGGCCGCGCCCGGATCGTGCTGCAAAACGCTTAAATATTTCGCGCTAGCGACGGCGATCGTC
>CAXUFI010000277.1:0-3850 GCA_964250245.1 uncultured bacterium | reverse complement strand
GTCTCGGTGCGGCCCGGGGATACGGTCGCGATCAGCGGCGCGGCCGGCGGCGTCGGGTCGCTCGCCGTGCAGCTCGCGCGCCGCGCGGGAGCGCGCACGATCGGGATCGCGAGCGACGCCAATGCGGATTTTCTGAGCTCGGTGGGTGTCGAGCACATCGCCTACGGTGACGGCCTGGCCGGCCGCTTGCGGGCGCTCGCGCCGAAAGGAATCGAAGCCTTCATCGACCTTTACGGCGGCGACTATGTCCCTCTCGCCATCGAACTCGGCATCGCGCCCGAGCGCATCGACACGGTCATCGATTTCGCCGCGGCGCAGAAGTACGGCGTTAAGGCCGAGGGCTCGTCGTCCGCCGCCTCGCGCGAGACGTTGACCGCGATGGCGAATCTCGTCGCGTGGGGCCAAATCGTCATGCCGCTCGCCGCCGTGTATCCGTTCGCGCTCCTGCACGACGCGTACGCGGAGCTCGCGAAACGCAAAACGCGGGGCAAGATCGTGCTCGCGATCGAAGCGGATATTGCCGGTCCGCTCCATCCGCCGACGGCCGAGCCGTAACGCCCGAGCGGGCGAGCTGCGATGGTAGCCCCAGCGGGATTCGAACCCGCGTTACCGCCGTGAGAGGGCGGCGTCCTAGGCCTCTAGACGATAGGGCCGCAGTGCTCCCGGGCATGGACTCGAACCACGATAAGCAGAGTCAGAGTCTGCTGTCCTACCATTAGACGACCCGGGACCGGCGTGTCGATTGCGACGCTCGCAGATTGGCGGCCGGCGCTCGTACCCCTCTCGCTACCGCGTGGTGCTGCGAAGCATGGCGCGGATGCGAAAACAGGACAGTCGGAAAAAGTTCCGTCTTTCGTCGAACGGTTAGCTGAAGCAAAGCACCGCGTTTCGACTACTGCCGCGTCCCTTCGGACGAAGGCAAGCAATAGTCCGAATCCGTACGTAAGCGGGATATGGTACGTTCGGCGCGTTAACCGGTGCAAGCAGTAATTCTCGTCGGCGGCCAAGGGACGCGGTTGCGTCCGTTGACGTATGAGACGCCGAAGCCGATGGTGCCGTTATTCGGCGTACCGTTCCTCGAGCGAACGATCGAGCGCTTGCACAGCGCCGGCGTCGCCGAAGTCATCTTGGCAGCCGGTTATTTGCCGCGTGCGATAAGCGAGCACTTCGGTGACGGCGCTCGTTACGGCGTCGGCATCACGTACGTTATCGAGGATAGTCCGCTCGGAACCGCGGGTGCCATCCGCAACGTCGCGCGCTACCTCACCGGCCCGTTCTTCGTCCTTAACGGCGACGTGCTGACGAGCCTCGATCTGCGCGCGATGCGCGTCTTTTACGAGCAGCGTGGCGGGATCGCCGCTCTACACGCCATCCACGTCGACGATCCGTCGGCGTTCGGTTGCATCACGCACGACGCCGCCGGCCGGATCGAGGGGTTCGTCGAGAAACCGTCCCGCGAAGAGGCGAAGACGAGCGAGATCAACGCCGGTACGTATCTGCTCGACCGCAGCGTCCTCGATGCGATTCCCGAGGGACGCAGCGTCTCGATCGAGCGGGAAACGTTCCCGCAACTTATCGCGGCGGGCGCGAAGCTGTACGCTTATTCGACGGGCGACTACTGGCTCGACGTCGGTCAGCCCGCGCAGTACGTGCAGGCCCACGACGACGTGCTCGACGGTAAACTCGTTCTGCCGCTCGACGCTCCGGGCTCGCCCGGCAGGTTCTGGGCAGCGGGCGATCTCGAATTACCGCCCAATATCCGCCCGCCGTCCTTCGTCGCCGCCGGCACGACCATCGCCCCGGACGCCGTCGTCGGGCCCTACGCGGTCCTCGGCGCCGGCTGCCGGATCGCGACCGGTGCGGAGGTGCGGCGGTCGATCCTCTGGGACGGGGTCACCGTCGCCGAACATGCGCGCGTCTCCGGAGCGATCCTCGCCAGCAACGTCCGGGTCGGAACCGAAGCCGTCGTCACCGTCGGCGCCGTCATCGGCCATAACGTCGAAATCGCCGCGGGCATGGTGCTTAACGACGACGCGCGCTTGAGCGCGGACGATATGACGGAGCGTACGGCTTCGAGTCGTTAGGTTTGCCGCTTACATCGCTCGGGTACGAAGACAGCCCGTTCACGAGGTAACACTTTGTATTCCCGAAACCCGGTTGCCCTCGGTCCGAACGCGCCGCGCACGCTCTTTCTCGGGTCGTATCCGCCCCGCGAATGCGGAATAGCGACGTTTACGAAGGACGTCGTGACCAGTTTCGACGCCGCTTTCGGCTCCAACAGCAGCGTCGTCGCGATCGACGAACCCGGGGCGCAGGGCCGCATCTACCCGTCGAACGTCGTGGCGCGCCTCGTGCAGGACGATCCGGCCTCGTATCGCAGCGTGGCGCGCGCGATCAACGCGCACCCCGCGCAATTGCTCGACATCCAGCACGAGTACGGGCTCTTCGGCGGCACCGACGGCAGCTGGCTGCTGGATCTCCTGCAACAGGTTCGCAAGCCCGTGGTCGTATCGCTGCACACCGTTCTGCCCGAACCAAAAGAGAGTCACCGTTCCGTCGCGCGCCGCCTCTGCGAACGGGTCGATGCGGTCGTCGTGCTCTCGGAGACCGGCAAAGACATCCTGCACGACGTATACGGCGTGGACCCGGCGAAAGTGCACGTGATCCATCACGGCGTGCCCGACGTCCCCTTCGCGCCGACGCGGGAAGCGAAATTCGGACTCGGCCTGGGAGACCGGCTCGTCATCTCGACCTTCGGCTTGATCAGTCGCGGGAAAGGGCTCGAATACGGCATCGATGCCATGCGCGACGTCGTGGCGCGGCATCCGGAAGCGCTCTATCTCATTCTCGGTGAGACGCATCCCGGCGTTCGCCGCCACGAGGGCGAGTCGTATCGCGACGAGCTGTCGGCCCGGGTCGAGAGCTACGGCCTGCAACACAACGTCCGGCTGGTCGATAAATATCTCGAATTCGACGAGTTGCTCTCGTATCTCGCGGCGACCGACGTCTATCTGACGCCCTATCTGAACCCGGTCCAGATCGTCAGCGGCACGCTGGCCTACGCCGTCGGCATGGGCAAAGCCGTCGTTTCGACGCCGTACCTCTACGCCGAAGAGCTGCTCGCGAACGGGCGCGGAATGCTCGCGCCGTTTCGCGATCCCGAAGCGATCGCGCAGGCCCTCGACGCCCTACTCGGCGATCCGTGGTTGCGGCGCGCGACGGAGCGGCGCGCGTATCGCTTCGGCCGGCAGATGACGTGGCCGCACGTCGCCCGCGCTTACGGCCGCATCTTTAGCGACGTGGCGGCCGGTCCCGGCCTCGAGCGCACGTCGCTCGCGCTCGACCGCCCTGCTTGATGGACCTGCGGCGCCTGCCGCCGCTCGACCATCTGTGCGCGCTTAGCGACGATACCGGGCTCGTGCAACACGCGACGCACGACGTGCCGAACCGCTCGACCGGCTATTGCACGGACGACGTCGCCCGGGGGTTTATGGTCGCCGTGATGGCCACCGGTTTCGAGGACCGGCGCGCTTGCGGCTCGCGCCTTGCGCGCGCCTATCTCGCGTTCCTCATGGACGCGCAATTGCCCGACGGGCGCTTCCACAATTTCATGAGCTACCAGCGCGGCTGGCTCGACGAGGTCGGCACGGACGACAGTAACGGCCGGGCGATCTGGGCGCTCGGGTTCGGCGTGCGCTTCGCGCCGGCCGCCGGTTGGCGCGCCGTGTGCCGCAGTCTGCTCGCGGCGGCGCTCCCGCACGTTGCGGCGCTGCCCTTCGTGCGCTCGCGGGCCTATGCGGGCCTCGGCCTCGCGTACGTCGGGGCGACGGCGCAGCAGGTCGGCCGGCAG
>CAXUFI010000276.1:0-3864 GCA_964250245.1 uncultured bacterium | reverse complement strand
GCGCGGCGGTGGGCGGCCGCGACGGCGATCGCCACGGCGGCCTCGCCGAGCATCAGCGAGCCGACGCGATGGGCGATCGCGATCGCCGTGACCTCGAAACGCGTGCGAACCTCGGCGCCGATCTCGCCGAGCACGGCGACCGCGAGCGCCGCATGCGCTTCGTAGGTAAGGCCCGTTACCGGCCGGGCGGCGGCGCGCCGGGCGCGAACCGAGCCCCCGCAGGGTACCCGTACGCCCCCTCGCTCGAACGTAGCCGACGAAGGTAACGAGTCCGCCCGAGCGCTCGTCGACGACGGCGGCGCGGAGCGCCTCGAGATCCAGGGGCCGATCCGTTATCTCGAATCGCACGCCGCGCCCCGCGGGCGGATCACCCGCCGCCGAAGGGAGGCAGCAACGCGACTTCATCGTCGTCGCGCAGCGCCTCGGTACCGCTGACGAACGCCCCGCCGCGCGCGAACCGCGTCGACGCTTGCAGCGCTCGCAACTCGTGATGCTCGGCCGCAAGCGCGACGTAGAGATCGTTCGCCGTGGCGCCCGCGGGCAACGAGCGTTCGAAGTGTGCCGCTCCGACGATCTCGCGAATACGCGCGAACGCGGTGACGCGCACCGTCATAACACTAATAGCCGCCGAGGTCGGGCGTGTATCCGCGCGCGGCGAGCCAGGCCCGAGATTCGTCATGCAGGCCGAGAAGGTCGATCCGGCCGCAGGTTAACTTGTGAAGCATCACTTCCCAGAAGTGCTGCGGCTGCGCGTACACGTCGTCGGGAATTTGATTGTGCTCGCGCGAGAATTCGCGCAGGCCGGCCCAGTCGCGCGCGGCGAGCGTCGCGCGCAATTGCATCTCGTACTCGGGAGTCGGGGCAGCGCCCTGCGCGTTCATGCCGGACGCTTCTGCGCCGTTAGGACGAAGCGCTCGATCGCGAGCGCGACGCCGTCCTCCGTGTTGGAAGCGGTAACGTAACGAACGTTCTGCTTGACCTCGGGCATCGCGTTGCCCATCGCTACCCCGACGCCCGACCAGCGCAGCATCGGAACGTCGTTGCGCGAATCGCCGATCGCGAGCACGTGTTCGGGTAAGATCTGGAAATCGGCGCAGAGCCGGGCCAGCGCGTTCTTCTTACTCGCGGTGCGATTGAGCACGGCGCATTCGTTGAATTCGCCCCACGTCTCGTACCTAAAATTAAGCGGCCAGTCGCCGAACTCGCGCTGCATGGCGCGCACCGACTCGTCACCGAGAAAGCGAATGAACGTCGGCGCGACGGTTAGTACGTCCCCGAACGATTTCGCTTCGCGCCAAGCCGGGCCGGTCATGTCCTCCATGAATAGATGCGTACCCTCGAGCCGCCAAAAGAACTCTTCGGCGTAAATCGCGAGCGACAGACCGTGATGCTCGGCGTACTCGACCATCGGCTTCGCGTATTGCAATTGCACGGGCAGGTGCACGAGGGTCCGATTCGCTCCGAAATCCTTCGTAAGCGCGCCGTGACAACAGATCACGGGCAAATTTAAGTGAAGCTCGCGCGAGATGCGAATCGGCAGATCCGTACCGCGGCCGGTTACGAGAACGACGCGGACGCCGCTTTCGAGCGAATTCCGAATAGCGGCGCGGTTGCGGTCGGAGATGCGCTCCTGCGGATCGAGAAGCGTCCCATCCAAATCGAGCGCAATGAGATCGATTCTCATAGGCGCTCCGCAGGTTATCGCTCGAAGGACGTCTCTCCTGTGCGGTGGCGGAACCGTGATTGTGACCGTCCTCGCAACGAGCGCGAGCCGGGCGGACGTTATAGGCAATGTTATGTTACGCCGCGCCGCGCCGCGCATCGCCCTCGCTGGTGCCGTTCTCCTCGCGAGCCGCTCGCCCGCGCTCGGCGCCGCCTGTTCCACCGATAATTTCGACATCGACGGCAACGCGGTGACGGTCGAGCTCTGCTCCGCGCGAGCGCCCCTGGCGAGCCCGCGGGGCAAAGCGCCGGCCGGGGCCGGCGACGAGGTTCGCGAAACGCTGTCGGTAAGCGGCCGGCCGCCGCTCGTGCGTAGCGTCCGTTACGAACCGGCGACGGGCGACGCGACGGCGCGGTCCCTCGATGATATTCCGCTCGCGGCTTTGGGTATCGCCAAAACCATGCACGTGACGCTCGCGGTCCACGGCGGAAGCGTCCGTTTGGAGCACGCGTTGCTCGTGCCGGGAGCGACGCCGCTTAAGTAGGCCCGCAACCGAAACGCGGGTTCCCGTTTTCGGGGAAGCAAAATGAGACGCCGTTATATCGCGTTTTCACGCGTCAAACTCTTCGACTGTCGATGCTCCCTCGAGGCCGCACCATGAGTTGTACCGCGCTCGACCCGAGTATGACTCCGCGCGACCAAGCGCTTTTCCTCAACGAGCGGATGCCGGCGGGGCTCTTCGGCGGAGTCGGCGTCGACCAGAGCCGGGTCGCCTGGCGGCTGTCGCCCGAACCATTTTGGCTCTCGCCCGAAACGTACGCGGCGATCGAGCTCCTCGGGCCGGACTTGATGCGCTTCTATCGCGCGCTCGCCGGGCTCTATCAGCGTAGCGCGCGCGGCACCGCACCGGGCTTCGTGGCCGACTACCTCGATCGGGGCAAGCCGGAGTTCATCGTTAAGCTCGGTCGGCAAAACCGCTTCAAGGGCGAGATTCCGGGCGTAATCCGGCCCGATCTCATCCTCACCGAAGGCGGCTTCATCGCCTCCGAACTCGATAACGTGCCGGGCGGGATGGGGTTCGTCGGGGCGATGGCGCAGGCATACTGCCAACTCGGCTACGACACCACCGGCGGCCCCGACGGCATGCTCGACGGCTTGGCCGCGATGCTCGCGGCGACCGCGGGTAAACCGGCGCCCGTCACGGCGCTCGTCGTTTCACAGGAGTGCGACGACTACCGGGCCGAGTTGACGTGGCTGGCGGGCGCGATGCAAGCCAAGGGACTCGGCGAGACGCATGTCTGCCGGCCCGAGCAGATCGTGTTCACCGAAGAGGCGCTCTTCGTACGGCTCGACGACGGGGAGGAGCGCAAGCTCGACATCCTCTATCGCAATTTCGAACTCTTCGATTTGCTTAACGTCGCGAAGCAAGACTTGATGCTCTACGCAGCGCGCCACAATCGCGTGAAAATGACCCCTCCGCCGAAAGCGCATCTCGAGGAAAAGCTGGCGTTCGCCTTACTGCATCACCCGGCGCTCGCAAGATATTGGAATGCGGAACTCGGCGACGCTTCCGCCCGGCTGCGCGCGATCTTTCCCGATACGTGGATTCTCGATCCGCGGCCGTTGCCGCCGCAAGCGGCCATCGTCGGCCTCGAAGCCGCGGGTGAACCGGTTCGCGAGTGGTCGCAGCTGGTCGCGCTCGGCAAGAGCGAGCGGGATTTCGTTACGAAGCCGTCGGGTTTCTCCGAGCTCGCCTGGGGTTCGCGCGGCGTGAAAGTGGCGAACGATCTGACGAAGGAAGAGTGGCAGAAGACGCTCGACGACGCGCTCGGCTCCTTCGAAACGACGCCCTACGTGTTACAGCGCTTCCATAAGGGCCGCCGCGTCCGCATTCCGTATTACGATCGCCGCAGCGACGACATCGCGCAACTCGACGGCCGCGTCCGGCTCTGTCCGTACTATTTCGTCACGGGTGAGAGCGTCGCACTCGGCGGCATCCTCGCGACCATCGCGCCCGCGGACAAACGCCTCATCCACGGCATGGCCGACGCCATCATGTCACCCTGCGCCGTGCGCCCGGACGGCCTGTAAGCGCGACGAACGCGCATGGTAGCGAACGCCGAGGAGATCGCGTTCTGGAACGACGCCGCCGGCGCGCGCTGGTCGACGTTTCACGAGCGGATCGATCGGGCGTTCGCTAC
>CAXUFI010000275.1:0-3883 GCA_964250245.1 uncultured bacterium | reverse complement strand
GCGCGGGACCGCAACGCGGCGCGGGGTCGATCGAGATCATCGTGTACCTCCGCCGCCCTATCACGCGCTCCCGCGATCGCCGCTAGGGGCGAACCGTGCGATAGAGCGGCGCGACGCTACGCGCCGTCGCCACCGCGCCAGCGCAAGTCGGGTTGCCGGGCCGCGCGCGTCTCGTCAATCCGTTTGACGATCGTCCGCTGCGGCGCCGCGAGTACGGTCTCGGGTTCGCTTCGGGCGCTCTCGACGATCGCGCGCAACGTCGCGACGAAGGCGTCGAGCGTCTCCTTCGATTCGGTCTCCGTGGGCTCGATCATCAGACATTCGGGCACGAGTAACGGAAAGTACACGGTCGGCGCGTGAAAGCCGTGATCGAGCAACGCTTTCCCGATATCGAGCGCGCGGACGCCCGTCTCGCGCTTCAACTGTTGCGCGGACGCGACGAACTCGTGACGGCACGGCTCGTCGTACGGCGTTTCCAGAAATTCGCGCACCCGGACCCGCAGGTAATTGGCGTTGAGGATGGCGAGTTGCGAAACTTTCGTGAGCCCTTCGCCGCCGTTCGCGAGCACGTACGTCAGCGCGCGCACGGCGTGCGCGAAGTTCGACCAGAAGGAACGCATGGGCCCGATCGAATACGGCCGGTCGAACTCGAGCGCGTAGCGGCCCGCGGTCTCCGTGACGACCGGGGTCGGCAGAAACTCGACGAGGTGCGCAGCGACCCCGACCGGACCGTGGCCCGCCCCGCCGCCGCCGTGCGGAATCGAGAACGTCTTGTGCAGGTTGAGGTGCATGAGGTCGAAACCCATGTCGCCCGGACGCGCGTTGCCCATCAGGGCGTTCGCGTTCGCGCCGTCGTAATACATCAGGCCGCCGACGGCATGGACGGCTTCCGTCAACTCCGCGATGTGATCCTCGAAGAGGCCGAGGGTGTTGGGGTTCGTCATCATGCAGACCGCGGTATCGTCTCCGAGCGCGGCCTTGAGCGCTTCGAGCCCGACCCGGCCGCGCTCGTCGCTCTTGAGCGATACCACTTTGTATCCGACCATCGCGGCGGAAGCGGGATTGGTCCCGTGCGCGGTGTCGGGGACGATGACCGTCCTGCGCCGGCCGCCCTCGCCCGCGCGTTCGAAATAGGCTTTGGCGATTAGGAGCGCCGTCAGTTCGGCGTGCGCGCCCGCGGCGGGATTGAGCGAGAACGCCGCCATGCCGAAGATCGCGGAGAGATAGCGTTCGAGATCGTACATGACGGCGAGCGCGCCTTGCGCGGCGTCGTCCGGCGCGAAGGGATGCAGATCGCGGAAGCCCGGCAGATTCGCCATGGCGTCGTTTACGCGCGGGTTGTACTTCATCGTGCAGGAGCCGAGCGGATAGAACCCGGTGTCGATGGAGAACGTCCGCTGCGAGAGACGCGTGAAATGCCGCACGACCTCGAGTTCGCTCGCATCGGGGAGCGGCAGCTCGGTTCGCAGCGCCGCGGCCGGTAAGAACTCGGCGAGCGACCGGCCGTTCGGAAAATACGTGTTCGCGCGTCCCGGCCGGCCGAGTTCGAAGATGACGGGCTCGTTCGCCCCGGGTTCGAAGCGGTCGAGCAGGCCGGCGTCAGGCGCGGACAAGGGTCGCCTCCCGCGCGATCGCTTCAAGCGCCGTGCCGAGCGCCTCGATGTCGTCGTCCGTCGTAAGCTCGGTCGCCGTCATCAGGATGCAATCGGCGAGCTGCGGATAGAACCGGCCGAGGTCCAGTCCGCCGAGAATCGAGCGATCGCGCAAGCGTTGCAGCACGCCCGCGGCCGTCTCCCCGGCCGGCACCCGGATCGCTAGTTCGTTAAAGACGGGCGCGATAAAAGCCCGCGAGAAACCGGGGATCGCCGTTACGCGTTCGGCGAGCGCGTGCGCGCGTTCGACGTTGAGCGTCGCGCAGCGGCGCAGACCGGTGGCGCCGACCGTCGCGAGATAGATCGTCGCGACGAGCGCGCAATGGGCTTGATTGGTGCAGATGTTCGAAGTCGCTTTTTCCCGCCGGATGTGCTGCTCGCGCGCCTGCAGCGTGAGCGTGTACGCGGTCTTGCCGTCGCTATCGACGCTGCGGCCGACCAGCCGCCCGGGGATGCGCCGCATGTGCGCCGCCGTCGTCGCGATGAAGCCGACGTACGGGCCGCCGTAGGCGACCGGTACGCCGAACGATTGCCCTTCGCCGACGGCGATGGCGGCGCCCCACTCGCCCGGGGGCACGAGCGCGCCGAGCGACATCGCCTCGGCGACGACCCCGATGAGGATCGAGCCCGTGCGCTCGAGGGCGCGACGGACGCTCGGCGGCGGCACGTCGAGCGTGCCGAAGAAGTTCGGGTTCTGCACGACGACGGCCGCGAACCGCTCGTCGGCGAGCCGGGCTTCGAGCGTCGCGAAATCCGTCGCGCCGTCCTCGCCGCAGGGGAGTTCCTCGATATCGAGTTCGAGCCCGCGCGCGTACGTGCGCAGAACGGCGCGATAATTCGGATGGACCGCCGCCGAAACGAGAATCGCGCGCCGGCCGGTCGCGTTGACCGCCATAATCGCGCCCTCGGCGAGTGCGGTCGCGCCGTCGTACACCGACGCGTTGGCGATCTCGAGACCCGTCAACAGGCAAACGTAGGTCTGCCACTCGTAGATCGCCTGCAGGTACCCCTGCGATACTTCCGCCTGGTACGGCGTATAGGCCGTGAGAAATTCGCCCCGCATCGCGAGCGTCGCGATGACGGGCGGCGCGTAATGGCGATAGGCCCCCGCGCCCAAGAACGAGACGTAATTCACTGCCGTATTGCGCGCGGCGTAGGCCGCCATGCTGCGCTGCAATTCGAGCTCGGGCAGCCCCGCGGGAACCGCGAGCGGCCGCGCGATGGCGACGGCGTCGGGGACGCGCACCAGCTCGTCGAGCGACGACGCGCCGACGGCGGCGAGCATCTCTTCGATATCGGAATCGGTGTGAGGTGTGTACATGTCGCCGCTCGTTACTCCGCGATGACCGCTTCGTACGCGGACGGACTCAACAGCTGGTCGCGTTCGCTCGTGTCGGAGACCTTTACCTTATAGAGCCAGCCGTCGCCGAACGCGTCGCGATTGACGAGCGCCGGATCGGCGTCGAGCGCCGGATTGATCTCGACCACCTCGCCGCCGATCGGTGTATAGAGGTCCGAGACCGCCTTCACCGATTCGACGACGCCGATCGTCGAGAACTGAGTGATCGCCTGTCCGACGCGCGGTAGTTCGACGTAGACGATGTCCCCGAGCGAGTGCTGCGCGTAATCCGTGATGCCGACGACGGCCGTGTCGCCGTCCATCTTCAACCATTCGTGTTCTTTGCTATACAGCAGGCCAGCGGGCTGCGCCACGTGATTCGGAATCCTTTCGAAGCTGCCGGAGAGCGGTCAATCCGCTATTTGGACGACGGGGAGCCGGAACATGCTATCGCGGCCGCTTATAAAACGGAAGCGGCACCACCGTCGCCGCGGCGCGCGTGCCGCGGATTTCGATGGCGAGCGTCGTGCCGGGTGCGCTCGCGCGCTTCGCCACGAGCACGGTGGCGACGTTGCGATTGCCGACCGCGGGTGCGATCGAGGCGCTGCGCACTTCGCCGACGCGCTCCTCGCCGAGGTATACCGCATCGCCGGCCCGGGCCGGCGCGCGGCCCGCGAGCACGACGCCCGCGATCCGGTCGTAGTCGTCGCGCTCGCGCTGCCCGGCGAGCGCGTCCTTACCGGGGAACGCCGGTTTCGCGAATTTTACGGCCCAGTTCTGGCCGCCCGCGAGCGGCGAGATATCTTCGGTCAGCTCGAACCCGTAGAGCGGCATCCCCGCCTCGAGCCGCAGTACGTCGCGCGCGCCGAGCCCCGCGGGCGCGAGCCCGCGC
>CAXUFI010000274.1:0-3886 GCA_964250245.1 uncultured bacterium | reverse complement strand
GAGCCGCCGCGATCGCGTTGCGGCCGACATGTTCTCGCGTGCACCGGGAGCGAAGGAGTGACGCGATGCAGCGGTTCGAGATCGATTTATATAGCGATACGCAAACCCGGCCGACCAAAGCCATGCGCGAGGCCATGGCGCAGGCCGAGGTAGGCGACGAGCAACGGCACGAGGATCCGACGGTCAATCACCTGTTGGAACGGACGGCGGCACTGCTCGGGCAGGAAGCCGCGATCTTCCTTCCCTCCGGAACGATGGCCAATGAGATTGCCGTGCTGGTGCACTGCCGCCCCGGTGACGAGTTGATCGCTCACGAACTCGCGCACGTCGTCAACTACGAAGCAGGAGCGCCGGCGGCGCTCGCCGGGGTCACGATTCGCACCGTCTCCGGTCCTCGCGGCCTCTTCACGCGCGAACGTCTGCGCGACGCGGTGCGGCCGGAAGATCGCTATGCGCCGCTGAGCCGGCTCGTCGTCGTCGAGCAGACGGCGAACATCGGCGGCGGAACCGTCTGGCCTCTCGAGCAGCTCCGCGGCGTCGTGGAGGAGGCACGGGCCCACGGCCTGGCGCTGCACATGGACGCGGCCCGGCTGATGAACGCCTCGGTCGCCAGCGGCATCGCGCCGGCCGAGTTCGCGGCCCAATTCGACAGCGTTTACCTCGATTTCACCAAAGGCTTAGGTGCTCCGGTCGGCGCCGTCCTGGCGGGGTCGGAAACGTTCATCGACAAAGCTTGGCGTTGGAAGCAGCGCCTCGGGGGTTCGATGCGCCAGGCCGGCATCGTGGCGGCCGGGTGCGTCTACGCGCTGGACCACCACATCGATCGGCTCAAGGACGACCACGCGAACGCGAAGCGCTTCGCAACGGCTCTCACAACGATCGACGGCATCAGCACCGAGCCCGTCGAGACGAACATCGTGTTCTTCGATGTGGACGGCCTGGGGATCGGTGCGAGCGACTTCAACGAATTGCTTAAGCTCCGCGGGATGCGCGCCGGAAGCCACGGCCGGACGAGGCTGCGTGCGGTAACGCACCTGGACGTAAGCCAGGATATGATCGACCGGGCGATAGCTATCGTGCGCGACGTCGCCTCTACCGTCGGGCCTCGGCTCAGCAACTCCCGTTAAAGCGCGCGACCGGAGACGATGCATGGGCGGTTGCCGCGACGCGCTAGAGCACGCGCATCCGGAGGATGCGGATCTCCGGCGTCAACGCTTCGCCCTGGGTCGCGGCGGCATGGATCTTGCGTACGACGCTCGTACCGCGCACGACGTGGCCGAACGCGGCGTAGCCCGGGCCGAGCGGTCCGCCGGCGTCGAGGTAGCGCGCATCGCCGACGTCGAGAAAGAACTCGGTCGTCGCGGAATCGGGATCGGCCGTGCGCGCCATGGCGATCGTACCGTCGGTATTGTGCAGTCCGGTGACGTTCGTCGGTTCGAGCGTGACCGGCGGCAGCGTCGCGCCGTTCGCGCTCGCGCCGCGACCGCCTTGAATAACTTCGAACGGCGCTTGCGGTTCGTTACGATGCGTGACGTTGCGATAGAACGACGTGCCGTCGTACGCGCCGTTGCGAACGTAGTGCAGAAAGTTTTGCGTCGTCCGCGGCGCTTTCGCCGGCTCTAGCCGCACGACGATCGTGCCGCTCGAGGTCACGATCGCCACGTCGACCGGACGCGAGCTCTTCGGCGTAGCGCCGAGCGTGGCGAGCCACGCCGCGGCGAAGATTACGGCGTTCGCGACGCGGGTCATCGCGGCACCGCCTGCGGGCGACGGGCGAGCAACTCGCCGATCCGGTCGGCGACGGTGCGCGCCGCATCGGGCCGGCGCACCGCGCTCATGCCGCCTTCGAGCGAGCAGCGGCGTTCGTGCGAGGTAAGGATGCCGGTGACGGTTTGCGCTAGTTCTTCTTCCGTATTCATCCGGATCGCCGCGCCGCGGCCGACGAGGTACTGCGTGTTGCGCTCCTCGGGACCCGGCAGCGGACGCACGAGCAGCATCGGCAGACGCGCGGCGAGCGCTTCCGACGACGTTAAGCCGCCGGGCTTGGACAGCAGCACGTCGCTCGCGTGCATGAAATCGAAAACGTTGTCGACGAAACCGAAGACCCGCAGCGGGTACGGCGTCCGCTCGGCAGCCGACCGCACGCGTTTTTCGAGCCGGCCGTTGCGGCCGACGATGACCGCCGCTGCGAGCGGCACGTCGACGCCGCCGAGCGCGCGCATCATCTTGTCGAGCGGTCCGATGCCGACGCCGCCGCCCATGATGAGGACGATGTTGCGATCGGCCGGCAACCCCAGCCGCTCCCGCAGCACCGCTTTCTTCGCGGCCACCTTACCGAACCGCAGGTCGACCGGGATCCCCGAAAGCAGGATGCGGTCCGCCGGCACGCCGCGGCCGATCAACTGCGCGCGCATCTCTTCGGTCGCGACCGCGTAGAGATCGACGTTGGGATACAACCAGAACGGATGAACGACGAAATCCGTGACGATCCCGATAACGGGCAGGCCCGGATCGAATTGGCGTTTGTATTCGGACATCACGCCGCAGGGAAAGGCGTGCGTGCAGACGACCACATCGGGCTTCGTGCGCTCGACGTAGGCCCGTAAGTTGGCCGCGGTGTAGCGGTTGACGAAGCGCCGCGCGGCCGGCACGTTGCGGGCCCGTTCGACGCGGCCGTAGAGAAAGCCGTAGAGTTGCGGTACGGTCGTAACCATGCCGATATAACCGTCGGCGACGACTTTCGCGAAGATGCTCGCCGCATACGCGTACGAATCGACGGTCTCGACTTCGAGCAGCGGATCGCTCGCGACGAGCGCATCGCGCACGGCGTTCGCGGCCGCCGTATGACCGACGCCGACGGCGGCCGAGAGAAAGAGAATGCGGGCCAAGAAAACGTCGCTCTGTCAGGTCTCCTGCGGCGCCGACTCTTCGGCCAGCACGAAAAAGTCGTCGAGTATCTCTTGCGCGAGCTCATCGTTCTCGAGCAGTTTGCCCTGGTCGTCGGTGACGACGAACTCGTCTGCGGCGGCGCTGTACGCCACCGCGAATCCGTTATTCTCATCGTCCTCGACGAGCCCGACTACTTCGAATTCGAATTTCTTATCATCGGTCGTTTCGATAACCAGCGTGTCGCGCAATTCGACTTTATCTTCAACAGGGACGGCACCGTTCTCAGCGTCGATAGTCCACCTCCTTAGCCGTCCTAGCGCAAGTAGCGCGCAGCGTTGGCGTTCTGCTCGGCCAGCGTTCGTGAGAACGCGTGATGTCCATTTCCCATATAAACGTAATACAAATATTCCGACGTTGCGGGATGGAGCGCGGCCTGCAGCGACGACGAACCGGGATTCGCGATCGGGGTCGGCGGTAGCCCCGGATGCTTGTAGGTGTTGTAGGGCGAATCGACGGCCAGATCGGCGTAGGTAAGGACGTCCTTGTGATGGGCGAACGTGTACTCGAGCGACGCATCGACATCGAGCGTCATCCCGCGGCGGAGCCGGTTGTAATAGACGCCCGCGATCAGCGGCCGCTCGTCGTCGGCCTTGCCTTCGCGTTCGACGAGCGATGCGAGCGTGACGATTTGCGGGATCGACAAGCCGAGGCGCTTGGCCCGCTCGCCGCAATCCGCGGGCAGCTTCGCCTCGAATTCGCTCGTGAAGAGGCGAGCGATCTGCGCCGGTTGCGTCCCGGCGGCGATGAGGTACGTATCGGGATAGAGATAGCCTTCGAGCGACGCCGTGCGGCTCGCGCCGAAGGTCAAACGCTCGCGCCGGAATTCGTCGCGCAGCGCGGCGGCCGAGCCGAGGCCGTGGGCCGCGAGCGTCGCCGCGATCTCGTCGAGCGTGAAGCCTGCGGGGATCGTCACCCAGGTCGCGACCTGGGTGACGAT
>CAXUFI010000273.1:0-3897 GCA_964250245.1 uncultured bacterium | reverse complement strand
CGCGGTGGTCAGCGAGGCGCCGGAGCCCGCCCGCGCCGCCGCCCGCCAGGTCGAGCAGCGTCACGTAACGCGGACCGCAGGCCGAGCCTCGGCTGCGGCGAGTCCGTAGTGCGGCGAACAGCACGGTGCACAGCGCGGCGAGCGCCAAGCCCGCCGCAAGCGCCGTTACGAGCGCTTCGGAATGCTCGGCGCCGGGTGCATGCTCGGCACCGAAGAGCGCCAGATGCACGAGCACCGCGACGAGAAAAGCGAGTGGAACGGCCAGACCCAGCCGGCGGACGAGCATCGGGGAGTCGCTTCGTTAACCGCTTTCGGACTTCCCGGGACGCGCGCGGCATCCGCTAATCGGTATTGCCCGCTCGTCCGGCTCGTAATAACGCAGTGGCTTGCGGCGTAACCAAGAGCTCGCTCGGTGAGGCGAATGCCGTTAGCAGCGCCGAGATGTCGTCGTTCGCCCGCATGCCGACGAAGTTTTCGCTCGGTCCGGTTAGGAGGAAGCCTTGAACGCCCTGAATGCTGTGTTGGGAGATGTCTTTCTGCAAACCGACGCGGCAAACGAAATCCAACATCTCGGACGTCTCGACGCCCTCTGCGATTACGTACGCTCCCGTCGCCTGCGCGATCGCCACGATCCCCGCCAAGACCGCTCGGGCATTCTTATCCCCCTGCGCCTTAACGACGACCTCGCGATCGATCTTCACGAAATCGACGGTCAGCCGGCTCAACATCTCGAGCCCGGAGTTGCCCGCGCCCGTATCGTCGAGCGCCAAGCGGAAGCCGTGCTGCTGCAACGCTCGCGCCGCGCCGATCACCGACTCGACTTGCGTTATCGAACGTTCCGTAATTTCGATGACGACGCGGCTCGGCTCGATCTGTGCCGCCCGCACGGCGTCTGCAAACATAACGGCGTCGAGCCGGCCGTGATCGAGTGCCTGCGGCGAGACGTTGATGAACAGCAACGTGTCGGCGGGAAGTTCGCGAGCGCGGGCCAGCGCCGCATTGCGGCAGACGACGTCCAGCTCGTGCGCCCGCCCGACGCGTTCGGCGAGGTCGAAGGCCGCTTGCGGCCCTTTAAAGCCGTATTTCGCGCGCGGTCGCGCCAGCGCTTCGTAGGCGAGCACCTGTCGCGCGTCGACGTCCCAAATCGGTTGGAACACGATATCGACGCCGCGATCGGTAATGAGCGAACGCAGATTCGTAATTTTCGCGGGCGATAAGAACCACATCTCGTCGAGCGTGCCGTCGAACGCCATGACGCCGTTGCGGCCGGAGCGTTTCGTAGCGTAGAGCGCTGCGTCCGCTTGCGCTTGTAAGGTCTCGGCTTCACACTCGACGCCGCCGAGCGTGGCGAGCCCGATGCTGACGGTCGTGCCCGATAACGAATCTTGCAACGTCCGCCGTAGCCGCTCCATCGATTCCTTGGCTTCGCCGAGCGACGTGTGCGGCAGGATGAGCGCGAATTCGTCTCCGCCGACACGATAGGCGCCGTCCTCGGCGCGCAGACCGGCGAGCAGCGATGCGAGCGTCACGAGCACGCTATCGCCGTGCAAGTGGCCGTCCCGGTCGTTGACGACCTTAAAATCGTCGACGTCCAAGAGCGCGAGCGAGAGCGATTCGCCGTGACGGTTTGCCCGCGAGGCTTCACGCGCGAAGCGGTCTTTGTAGGCGCGATGGTTCCCGATGCCGGTTAGATGGTCGACCAGCGCCGCCGCTTCGAGCTGCCGGAACTCGGCCCGGTGCGTAGCGGCGAGCCGCTCCTGATACTTGCGAAGAATCAAGTGAAAGAGTCCGAGACTTACGAGTCCGAGCACCGAGAGCGTAAAGGTAATCTCGATCACGTACGTCTGGATCGCGGTGAGGCGGTCGAGCGCATTCTGCGAGCGGATGCGATTGCTTTGCGCGCGTTCGTCGACGGCGCGTCGTAGCCGGCTCAGTAACGGGCTGACGCTCGCGCGGTCGATTTCGGCGGCTTCGGCCAAGTCGCCGCGGTCTACCGCGGCGAATAGGGGCGCCGTACTGCGAAGATACGCGCCGTCCGCCGACATAATAGCGTGCGCCGCGGCCCGGTCGCCCGCGTCGCCGAGCGCGACGATGCCCGCCATCGCCTGCGAGAGTGCGCGCGCCGCGGCTTCCTCGGCCGGCCGATCGTCGGGCGCCGGCTCGAGCCGGTACTTATGCTCGAGCGATTCTTGCGCGACGACGGCGTAGCGCGCTTCTTGAAAGTTGCCGTTGAGCGTCTCCGCGGTCTGCGCTTCACCCGACGCGAAGCGCGTCGCGGCCGCGGAAGCGAAGGCACAGACGGCGGAAAATATCAGCACCGTCGTTAAGGCGAGAGAGGCAACGCGGCTCCAGAGGTCGAGCCGGTTCAGGCGCAACGTAGATAAGTTGGCGCTACCGAAAGCGCGCGGAACCGGGCCATATGAGAGAGCATCGGCCCGTCTCGGCTCGTTAACGAGAAGCACCTTCGCGAGTGACGCTCGTCACGTCGCCGCCAGGACCGCTTTCGTGTTTTCCGAAAACGCCGAACCAATCGTATGAGACGGAGCTTCTCCCGGCGCCACTTCATCATCCGCGCGGCAGCGCCGTTCGTCGCGTTCGGACTCGGGAACCGAGCGCTCTTCTCCGCGGCCAACGCAACGAGCCGCATCCCGGCTATCGCGCGCGGACCCCGCGCCGTGGCGATGTCGTTTGCGGTTAACGGGCGGTCGTACGACGTGCAACTCGAGCCGCGTACCACGCTGCTCGACACGCTGCGCGATCATCTCGCTCTAACGGGTACGAAAAAGGGATGCGACTCGGGAACGTGCGGAGCGTGCACGATTCTCGTGAACGGCAAGCGGGTTAACTCTTGCCTGCAACTCGCCGTGATGAATCAGCACGTACCGATTACGACGATCGAGGGTCTGGCCTCGGGCGACCGCCTGCATCCGGTGCAGGCGGCTTTCCTCGAACACGACGCGTTTCAATGCGGCTATTGTACGCCGGGGCAGATTATGTCGGCCGTCGGCTTCCTGAACGAACGCCGCCCGACCGACGATGCGAGCGTGCGCGAATGGATGAGCGGTAACATCTGCCGCTGCGGCGCGTATGCGAATATCGCCGCGGCCGTTAAAGCCGTTGCGGAGCGCGGCGCTTGAATCCGCTCGCGTACGCGCGCGTCGAGAGCGCCGAGTCCGCGATCGCGACCGCGTTGCCGCCCGGCGCACTCTACGTCGCGGGCGGAACCAACGTCATCGATTTGATGAAGGACGACGTCGAGCGGCCGGCGCTGCTCGTCGACATCACGCCGCTGCCGCTGCGCGCGATCGAGCCGACGCCGCTCGGCGTGCGGGTGGGCGCGCTCGCGACGATGGCCGACGTGGCGGATGACCCGCGCATCGCGCGCGACTTTCCGGCCGTCGCGCAGTCGCTGCTGCTCGCCGCTTCGCCGCAATTGCGCAATTCCGCCACGATCGGCGGCAACGTCCTGCAGCGCACGCGCTGCGCGTATTTTCGCGACACCTCGCAGCCGTGTAATAAGCGCGAGCCCGGGCTCGGCTGCGCCGCGATCGGCGGCGAGAACCGCCGCCACGCCGTGATCGGCGGAAGCGCGCGGTGCATCTGCACGCATCCGTCGGATCTCGCGGTCGCACTCCTGACCGTCGACGCCGTCGTGCGCACCTACGGTCCGCGCGGCCGGCGCAGCATCCCGTTCGAAGCGCTGCACCTACTGCCCGGCGAGACGCCCGAGCGTGAGACGGTGCTCGACCGCGCCGAACTCATCGAAGCGATCGAACTTACCGCGTCGCCGCACGCCCGCAAGGCGACGTATCTAAAAGTGCGCGAGCGTGCGTCGTACGAGTTCGCGCTCGTGTCGGTCGCCGCCGCGCTCGAGATCGCGGACGGTACGATTCGCAC
>CAXUFI010000272.1:0-3906 GCA_964250245.1 uncultured bacterium | reverse complement strand
TCTTCGAGCTGCGCCACCTGGTTCGCCACGCTGCGCCGTTGCACGTCGGCGGCGGCGACGAGCTGCACGCGTTGCGCGGCGAGCGCCGCGAGTTGCACCCTCGTCTGTAGCTCGCGGCGCTCGTCCTCGCGCAGACCCAATTCGCGCCGTTCCAGTTCGCGGCGGGCGCCGGCGACGGCGGCTTCGGCCGAGCGCCGTTCGCGCACGGTCCGCTCGTTCGCGGCGATGAGGTACCGGATGTCTTCCCAGCGTTCGACGAACTCGTCGAACGACGTCGCCGACAGGATGACGTTGAGGTAACCGAGCTCGCCCCGTTCGTACGCGTCGACCAAACGCCGCCGCAGGGCGTCGTTATGGCGCGCGAGCGTCGTTTGAGCAGCATCGAGCTGCGTGCGATTCCACTGCAAATTGCGTTGGCTACGCGCGATCTGCGCCGTCAGCACGGCGAGCGCCGCGCCCGCGCCCGCGATGCCGGCATCGGTCTCTTTAAGTTGCTGCTGCAGATTGGCGGCCCGCACCGTTTCGAAATCGAGTTGCGAACGGCGCCCGAGCAGACGCTTCTGCGTCGCTTCGATCCGCGCTTGCTGCTCGCGAATGCCCGGACTTGCAGCCGGAACCGCCGGCACCGGCCGGCAGAAGAGCGCGGTTAGCGCGAGCGCCGTGACGAGCGCCGCGCGGCTACGCACGCAGGTAGCGGCCGACCGACACCCACGAACCGATTACGCCGACGGCCGCGCCGACCGCGAGCAGCTCGAGCGCGAAGAGCCACTCGTTGATCGTGACGGCGTGTAACGGCAGCCACGGTAACTCGGCGATGAGCCCGGGCAAGAAGCGGAAGCGCGCGACGTCGAGCAGTGCGACCGCGAGCGCGGCGCCGGCGATGCCCGCGATGAGCCCTTCGAAGATAAACGGCAAGCGGATGTAGGCGGCCGACGCGCCGACGAGCTGCATGATCGCGATTTCGCGCCGCCGCGCGAAGACGGTCAGGCGTATCGTATTCGATATGATGATCGCCGCGGTCGCGACGAGCAGGCCCACGATGATCAGGCCGATGCGTGCGAGGACGGCCGAGACCGCGAGCAGCCGCTCGACGACGTCTTGCGCGTACTCGACGTTCGCCACCGCCGGCAGCTTACGGATCGCGGCGGCGACGGCGCGCACGCGGCCGGGATCGACGACGCGCACGCGCAACGCATCGGGCAGCGGGTTCGCCGTGAGCAGCGACGTATCGATCTGTCCGCGCAGCCGCTCGCGAAGTTGCCGCAAGCCTTCGGCGCGCGGAATGTAGACGACGCTCTTGACGCGCCGGTCGCGCGCTATCGTGGCGGCGAGGCGGCCCGCTTGCGGCGCGCCGGCACGGTCGGTAAGGAAGACGCTGATCTCGATCTTGCCGATGACGTCGCTCGAAATCTTACCGAGCGTCTCGCGCGTAAATAGAAAGCTGCCCAGGAGCAGAATCGTGATCGTCACCGTCCCGATCGCGGTGAGCTGCATGATCACGTTGCGCGTGAAGTTACGCCACAACTCACTGCAGAAGAATCGGATTCGTCCTGGATCCATTCGTTCGGCTCCGTATCGGCGAGAGTTCGTCGTTCGGGGCGGCGAGATAGTAACCGCGCTCTTCGTCGGCGACGATCTTGCCGTCTTCGAGACGGATGACCCGCCGCCGCATCCGGTCGACGACGAGCGCGTTGTGCGTCGCGATGAGGACGGTCGTGCCTTTGAGATTGATGCGGTGCAGGAGGTCCATGATCTCGTTCGTGTTGCCGGGATCGAGGTTGCCGGTCGGTTCGTCACACAGCAAAATCTTCGGATTGTTCACGATCGCCCGGGCGATGGCCGTGCGCTGCGCCTCGCCGCCGGACAACTCGCTCGGAAACGCTCGCGCCTTGGCCGCGAGCCCGACGAGGTCGAGGACGCGCGGCACCTGCCGCAGCACGTCTTTGGTGCGGGCGCCGGTTACCTGTAACGCGAACGCGACGTTTTCCCAGACCGTTTTATCCGAGAGCAGCTTGAAGTCTTGAAAGACGACGCCGACGTTTCGCCGCAGCAGCGCCACCTTATGACGGCGCAACGTGTCGACGCGCGTCCCGTCGACCGTTACGTCGCCCCGCGTCGGTACCGCTTCGCGATAGAGCAGCCGCAGTAAACTCGATTTGCCCGTCCCCGAATGACCGACGAGGAAGACGAAACTGCCCTTGGCGATCTCGAGATCGATACCGTCGAGCGCGCGGGTCCCGTTCCGATAAACGAGAGCGACGTCGCGCAGTGTGATCACGCGGTGCGCCCGTGCGTCGCCATTGGGCGTGTTTTTCGGCATCGAAGCGGAGCGACACCTCTGCCGGCGGGGTGTCGCTACGGCGCTTCGCGCAAGACGAAGTGCCGCGGGCCGAGAAGAACGCGCGCAGATGCGATTCGTTACGCGCTCGCATCGGCGACGTGCGACGTCCAAACGAAGTACCGCCAGAAAGGCCGCTCGTGCTCCGACGCCTCTGCCTCGCCGCCGCCCTGTTCGCGGCGGTTGCCGCCCCCGCTCGTGCGGAGCTCAAAGCCGGGAGCCCGGCCCCCACCTTCGCCGCGCAGGCTTCGCTCGGCGGAAAGGTTTTCGAATTCGATTTGGCCGCGGCGCTCGCGAAGGGGCCGGTCGTGCTCTACTTTTATCCCGCGGCCTTTACGGCGGGGTGTACGCTCGAGGCGCACGACTTCGCCAGCCATATCGACGATTACGCGCGGCTCGGCGCCACCGTGATCGGCGCGTCGGGCGACGGGATCGCGAAGCTGCAAAAATTCAGCGTCTCGGAGTGCCGCAGCAAGTTCGCCGTCGCTTCCGATGCCGATCACAAGATCTCGCGGGCGTACGATGCGACCATCGGCTTCGGGCCCGTGCAGTATTCCGACCGCACCTCATACGTGATCGCGGGCGGAAAGATCGTCTATGCGTACCGCTCGCTCGATGCGAGCCGGCACGTCGCGACCACGCTCGACGCGCTTGCGAAGTTGCGTGCGAAGTGAACGAGAACGGCGCCGGCTCGCGCGTCTGGCGAGCGTACGATCTGCCGCGGGAGAGCCTCGACGAATTGCCGTTCGGCGCGATCGTGATCGACGTCAAGGGCACGATCCTGGAGTACAACGAGTACGAGAGCCGGCTCGCCCGTCTCAGTCGCGAGAGCGTCGTGGGCAAGAACTTTTTCCGCGACGTCGCGCCGTGCACCGGCGTGCAGGCCTTCGAGGGCCGGTTGCGCGCTTTTCTGAAGACGAACGACCGCGTCAGCGAGAGCTTCGACTACTTTTTCCCGTTCCGGCATGGAGCGGTTACGGTCGAGATCACGTTTCTGCGGCTGCCGAAAAAGGGCCAAATCTTGATCGCGGTCGAGCGTACGGGCGAGAGCGTGGTGAGCTAACGCAGATGGTGGGTGAACCAGTCGAGCGTTCTGGTCCAGGCGCCGCCGGCGGCGGACGCGACGTACGAAGCGCGCGTATCGTCGAAGAACGCGTGCCCCGCTTCGGAATAGATCTTGATGTCGTGCGGTCTCCGGCGGGCGGTTAACGCCGCGTCGAGCGCCCGGACGTCGGCCGCGGGGATGCTCGTATCGCGCTCTCCCCAGCTGCCGGCTAGGGGTACGGCGAGCGCGTCGGCAAAACCGGGTGCGGCCGGCACTTTACCGTAGAAGATCGCCGCCGCATCGAACGTCTCGGCGTGCACGGCCTGGCGCAGCGCTATCCCGCCGCCCATGCAGAAACCGACGATCCCCACGCGCCGCCGCGGCGAGCCCGCGCGCAGATACGCTGCCGCGGCCGCTAGGTCCGCATCGACCGTGGCGTCGACGAGCTTGGCGGCGACGTCGCGGTACGGCGCGAAGTCGGTCGCCCCGTCGCCGCTCGGCGCGGCGAGGCCGCTGTAAAGGT
>CAXUFI010000271.1:0-3907 GCA_964250245.1 uncultured bacterium | reverse complement strand
TTCTCATGCGGCCGAGCGACTTACGGCGCCGGGCGGAAGTCAGCGCGGTCGAGGCGTCGCTACTGCGCGCGGGGGTCGCGATCGCGGGCCGCATCGAGTCGCCCGGCCTGCTCGACGGCGGCGACGTCCTCCGTGTCGGCGACACGCTTTTCATCGGCGTGCCGCGCCGCCGGCGCGCCGAACTCGGCCTCCCGGTCGCCGTGCACGGTAACGCGCACGGTCGCGAACAGCTCGCGGCGTTCGCGCGCTCGCTCGGACTTAAGGCCGTCGAAGTCGCGATGAATGCCGACGTCCTGCGGTTGCGCTCGGTGGCGGCCCTCGTCGACAGCGAGACGCTCTTGTACGCGCCGGGCGTCGTCGACGGCAGCGCCTTCGCCGGACTGCGTACGATCGAAGCGCCGCGCGGCGAAGATTACGGCGCCGGCGTACTCGCGCTCGGGCCGCGCCGGGTGCTCGCGAACTTGCGCTTCCGGCAAACCACGCCGCTCCTGCGTAAGGCGAAGATCGCCGTCGAATCGATCGATCTTTGGGAGTTCGGCCGGCTCGGCATAACGCCGTCGTTGCTCGCGCTCGTTCTCAAGCGGGGATAACGCTCCCGTGCGCGTCGCTATTTTCTCCGATATCCACGGCAATCTGCGCGCCTTCGACGCCTGTCTCGCCGATTTACGCGAACAGGGCGGCGCAGACGTTATTGCCGGCGCCGGCGACTATTGCCTCGACGGTCCGCAACCCGCGGAAGTCGTCGACCGGCTTACGGAACTCGGGGCGTTCTGCGTGCGCGGGAATACCGATCGCATGCTCGCCGAAAGCGCGCGCAACGCTGCGGCGAGTGACGAACCGGAACTCGCGTGGTACCGGCGGCAACTCGGCGACGAGCGCTTGGCGTGGCTGCGCGGCCTGCCGTTCGCGCTTAACTTCGGGGACGGCGATGACGGGTTGCTCGTCGTGCACGCCAATCCGAAAAGCGACGACGAACACCTCTGGCCCGACGCCGGCGATGCGTTGCTGGAACGCGTGACGGCGGGCGTCGTCGAGCGAACGATCGCGTTCGGGCACCTCCACCTGCCGTACGTGCGCGTTTGGCGCGATCGCCTGCTCGTCGACGTGGGGTCCTCGGGGCTCCCCAAAGACGGCGATCCGCGCGCGAGTTACGCTCTGCTGACGCAGCGGTCGGGCGGCTGGGAAGTCAAACACCGCCGCGTCGCTTTCGACGTGGACCGCGTCGTCCGCGATCTCGAACGCTGCGGCCTCCCCACCGCCGCGAAGCGCGTGCGCGTCTTGCGCCGCCATCGCTACAAGCAGCTCGACGTTGCCATCCCGTAACGACGCGCCCGCGCTGCGCATCGCGAACTTGAGCAAACGGTTCGGCGCCTTCGCGGCGGTCGACGACGTCTCGCTCGTCGTCGAACGCGGCGACTTCTTCGGTTTTCTCGGGCCCAACGGCGCGGGCAAGACGACGACGATCAACGCGATCGTCGGACTCGCGACGATTACGTCGGGCGCGATCGAGATTTTCGGTTACGATAACGCGCGCGAATGGCGGAAAGCCCGCGCGCTCGTCGGCCTCGCGCCGCAGGAGTATAATTTCGACCGGTACCTTTCGATCCGCGACGTGCTGATCTATCAGGCCGGCTATTTCGGTCTGCGCGGGCCGGCGGTGCGCGCGCGCGCCGACCGTCTGCTGGAGAGCTTCGGGCTCGCGAACAAGGCGAACGACACGTTCGTGAAGCTCTCCGGCGGCATGAAACGCCGGCTGACGCTCGCGCGGGCGATGATTCACGAGCCGAGTTTGCTCATTCTCGACGAGCCGACGGCGGGCGTCGACGTCGAACTGCGCATCGAACTCTGGCAGCTCCTACGCGATCTCAACGCGGACGGCACGACGATAATCCTGACGACGCACTATCTCGAAGAGGCGGAATCGCTCTGTAAGAATATCGCCATCATCGAAGGCGGCCACATCGTCGCGATGGAGTCGACGGCGAAGCTGCTCGCGCGCAACGGGATCGCGACGCTCAACGTGACGGTCGCGCCGCCCGTCAACGGCACGCCCGTCCCGCTCGCGGTACCGGGCGCGCGTTTCGATCCGGCGACGCGCACCTTCGCCTTCGCCGGGATCACGCCGGCGGCGATCGCGACGGCGCTCGCCGAATTGCAAGCGCACGGCTATACGATCGAAAATGTGGATTTCAAGCGTTCGAGTTTGCAGGACGTCTTTTTGGAGCTCGTGGGCCGCGGTTGATGGACGCCCTCGGCTTCCGCAACCCGATCGGCCTCGCGACGCTCGTCAAACGCGAGCTCGTGCGGACGTATAAGGTGCTCAACCAAGTGGTCTGGCCGCCGATAATAACGACGATTCTCTACGTGCTCGTCTTCGGTCTCGGGCTCGGCAGCCGCGTTCAGAACGTGCAAGGCGTTCCCTATGCGGCGTTCCTCATTCCCGGCTTAATCATGCTGCAAGTCATCGATCAAACCTATGGCGAGTCGTCGAGCTCGCTCTTCCAAGGGCGCTTCATGGCCTCGATTCAGGAACTGCTCGTCGCGCCGCTCTCCGCGGCCGAACTCGTTACCGGCTTTCTGCTGGCCGCCGTGCTGCGAGCGCTCGCGATCGCGCTCTTGATCCTCGTGGTCGGATTCGTGATGGTGCGCACGGTACCGCAGAATTGGCCGCTCTTCTTCGGTATCGTCGTTCTCGTGTCGGCGCTGTTCGGCGCGATCGGCATCATCTTCGGCTTGCTCGCGGAGAAGTTCGATCATATCGCCGTCTTCACGACGTTCGTCATCACACCGCTGGTGTTCGTCGGCGGCGTCTTCACCTCGGCGCAATTTTTGCCGCCGCTCGTGCGCCGGATCTCGCTCGTGAACCCGATGTTCTACATGATCGACGCCTTCCGCTATGCGTTCACCGGCCGCAGCGACGTGCCGCTCGGCGCGTCGCTCGCCATCGTGTCGTTCCTCACCATCGCGGCGGTCGCGCTCGCGCTGCGAATGACGGCGACGGGGTACAAGCTGCGCGTATGAGAAGGAGGTAGCGATGCTCGTTCGCCGCCTTCGGCTGCCGCTGCTCGCGCTCGCTACCGCTCTGGGCGGCACGGCGGCCGGCGCTTCTTCCGTGCCGGCGCCGGTTGCGGCGCCCGCGCCGGGAGCCGCCCCGAGCGGGCCGCAGGTAGGCGAACCCGCGCCCGACTTTCGCTTACGCACGCTCGACGGTACGAGCGTGACGTTGCAGACGTATCGCGGCCGGACGCTCGTCATCAACGCCTGGGCCACGTGGTGCCCGCCGTGCCGCGAAGAGATGCCGGACTACATCGCCGCCGCGCCCGGCTTCGCGCAGCGCGGGGTCGCGCTGCTCGGGGTCGATACGACCGAAGCCGAGGCCGTCGTTCGCGCGTATGCGGTCTCCAAAGCGGTGCCGTACGCGCTCGCCGTACCTCGGGGCGACACATTCGGCTCGGCCTACGACATCCAATATTTTCCGACGACGTTCATTATCGATCCGCAAGGCGTCTTGCGCGCGCGCATCGTCGACGTCGTCACGCGTCCGCAACTGTTGCGTTTCGTCGCGACCGCGCGGGCCGGCCGCGACGTCGTCATCGTCTCCGCGCTGCAGCGGCGCATCGATGCGACGTTACGTTATCCGGCGTCGTCGTTCGCCGGCGGTGCCGCCGCCGTCGAAGCGAATACCCGCCGAGCGATTGCGAGCATCGCCCTGGCGGAGAAGCTGCTCGACGACGCGGAGGCCAAGGACGGAACGGTCGATTTCGTTCGGACGCGCGCGACCGAAGCGGCTCTGCGCGTCCGGGCGCTCGCGGCGCTCGCGCGAGCCGGAACGGCGGTGAAGGACCCGACGTTGCGCGACCGCTTGCAAGCCTCCGACGCGATGGACCGCGAGCACGTCGCGTTCCGC
>CAXUFI010000270.1:2858-3923 GCA_964250245.1 uncultured bacterium | reverse complement strand
GCGCGGCGGGCATCCTAACGGCCGTCGCGCCGTCGCTCGCCGGCGTGGCCGCGCGGGCCAGCGTGCTCGTCCTCGCGGCTCCGGTCGATGCGACGGTCGGCCACCTGGCGGAACTCGCCGCCGGACCGCAGCCGCCGCTCGTGCTCGACGTGGGGTCGGTGAAAGTCCCGGTCGCGCTCGCCGGCGCGGGGTTCGCGCCCGTCGTCCCGACGCACCCGCTCGCCGGTTCGGAGAAGAGCGGACCCGGCGCGGCGCTCGCCGATCTCTTTCTCGGCCGGACGTGGGCCTACGATCCGGAACTGCATCCGCGGGCCAATGCCGCGGCCGAGCGCTTTATAACGGAAATGGGGGCGCGCGCGTTTCCGATCTCCAGCGCCCGGCACGACCGGCTGGTCGCGTTGAGCTCGCACCTGCCGCAATTGCTTTCGGTCGCGCTCGGGGCGCACGTGCGACCGGGCCTAGCGGAACCCGGCGCGCGCGAACTTTGCGGCCCGGGGATGCAGTCGATGCTGCGCTTGGCGGCTTCCTCGTTCGCGATGTGGAACCCCGTCCTCCGCCAGAACGCTGGTCCGCTCGCGCAGGAAGTACGAGCGCTCGCGGCCATACTCCAAGGGGTCGCCGACGCCCTCGACGGCGGCGCGAGCGAGCGGCTCGAAACGTTATTCGCCGCGGCTGCGGAAACCGCGCGGGCGCTCGCGTACGAGGGGATGGATGAAAGGTAAGGCTTTGATCGGACGCTCTTGGCTCGCGGCGCTCGGCTCCGCGTTGCTGGCCGTCGCGCCGCTCGCGGCGGCGGCCCAGACGGCGCTCACGTACTACACCGCGCCGACGCTCGTTAAACGCGGCGCGAACACGTCCGCCGTCGCCGGTCCGGGGACCGTCGTCGTTCAGGTGATGGTCAACAAAGACGGGACGTTCAAGGTCATGCGCGTCATCCGTTCGAGCAACCCCCGCGATAACGCCGCCGCGCTCGAGATCGCGAAAAGCTCGACCTACAAGCCGGCTTCGCGGGGCGCGGCGAAGCTCGCCGCCTTCTACGATTTCACCATGAAGTTTACGGGCACC
>CAXUFI010000270.1:0-2832 GCA_964250245.1 uncultured bacterium | reverse complement strand
GGGCGGAAGGGCGACGTACGAACGGATGATCAACGCCGGTAATTACGCCGGCGCGCAGAGCGGCCTCAAGAGCTACGTCGCGGGTCATCCCGAAGACGCGGGCGCGGAGCAAGACCTCGGCGTCGCCGACACGTTTCTGAGCGACTATCAAGACGCTGCGGCCGCCTTCGATAAAGGCGGCACCGTCGCCCCGAAGTACAAATCGATCGCGGTCAAGGCGTATGCCGAATATGCGGCCGCCGCGCAAAAGAATAACGACTCCGCGACGTCGGCCGCCGCCGCGAAAAAAGCCGTCGATCTCGAGCCCAGTCTCTACACGTACAACGCGCTCGGTTCCGCGCAGGCCGGCACGGGACAAAACGATGCGGCGATCGCGTCGTTCGAAAAAGCGCGGACCCTGGGCACGAGCGCCAAAGCGAGCGATCGGGCGCTCGTCGATGCGAATCTCGCGGCGCTCTATCTCAATACGGGTAAGCCCGATCTCGCGAAGCCGGTCGCGGCGGAAGCGGCGCAGCTCGACCCCTCGTCACCGAACACGCAAAACGTCTTCGGCAACTACTATGCCAAGCAGGCGCAGGCGGCCGCGGCCGCCGGCAAGAACGCCGACGCCGCCGCCCTGTACGAACAGGGAGCGGGGGCCGCACCCAGCCAGGCCGTCGTGTTCTACACGCAAGCCGCGCTCTCGTACTTAAACGCTCAGCCCAAGCCCGACGCGACCAATGCGAAAGCGGCCGCGGATAAAGCGCTCGCTCTCAAGCCCGACGATGCGACCGCGAACTTCGCCGCCGGCATCGCGCTCGCCGATCAGCCGGGAAAAACGCAAGATGCGCTGGTCTATCTCAATAAGGCCGACACGCTCGCGAAGGGCGGCACCGATGCGAAACTAACCGCGCAAATCGAGGCCGCCATAAAACAACTTAACGGGACTTCGAAGTAACAAAAGGCCGAGGAGAACGGTCCGGGTCCAAGTAATGGACCCCTCGCAACGGGACGGCGGCCGCGTCTGGAATGACTGCGGCCACGACGACTGAAACATTTCTGGAGGCTTGAGTAGCGTGTTTAGCGGAATTACGGACTTAGTCAAGCAGGGCGGTCCCGACATGATCGTCCTGATTCTACTTTCGATCATCGCCGTCGCGATCGTCATCGAGCGCTTGGTTTTTTTCGCCAACGAGCGCGGTGACACCAAGGGTCTCCTGCGCGCGCTCGGACAGCGCATCGCCGTCGACGACATCTCGGGTGCGATCAAGCATTGCAAGCAAAGTAAGGGCATGCTGCCCCGCATCTTGGAATTCGGGCTCGAGCGCGGCACGAAGAACCGCGCCGATATCACGGACGCGCTCTCGATCGCACTCATGGAAAATCTCAATCTGCTCGAGCGCAATTTGGGAGTCATCGGCACGATCGCGGTCATCGCGCCGTTCGTCGGTCTCTTCGGAACCGTTCTCGGCATCATTCACGCCTTCCAAGACATCGCGATCAAAGGGAACTCGACGCCCGCCGTCGTCGCGGCCGGTGTCGGTGAAGCGCTCGTGACCACCGCCGCCGGACTCTTCGTGGCCGTTATCTCCGTCGTGTTCTTCAATTATTTCAAAACGCGGATTAAAGGCTACAACCAGGAGATGATCGTCGCGGCCAATCAGCTCGCCGAAATGCTGCACTTCCACAATGTCGGCGAACCGATCCCGACCGATCTCTACCAGCCCGTCGGGGGCCGTGCAGCTGCTACGGCAGCCGCTAAGTAACAGGGGTCCACATACGTGTCGTTGCTCTCAGCGCAGCAAGACGACGATGTCATGGCCGAGATCAACATCACGCCGTTCACGGACGTTTTGCTCGTCCTCTTGATCATCTTCATGATTCTCGCCGCGCTCGTCACTCCGCCCGGCTTTCAAAAAGAGCTTCCGAATAATAACGATCCGAGCCAAACGCAGCAACAGAACGATAAGAAAGAGATCGACGTAGAAGTTAATAATCGGGGCGTCATCTTCGTCGACGACGTGCGAACCGACGAGAAGGGCATCTACGGCGTTATGGGCGCGGCCGCGCGCAAAAAAGGGCGGCTGCACGTCGCCATTACGGCCGATACGAAAGCCCCCTACAGTACGATCATTCGTATTCTCGATGCCGCCAAGGAGTCGAATCTCGACGACGTCGGATTCGTGACCTCGTAGCGTGGCCGTCTCGACGAGTTCCGGCGACGACGACGTCATGTCGACGATCAACATCACGCCCTTCACGGACGTGCTGCTGGTCCTCCTGATCATTTTCATCATCCTCGCCTCGATTACGAAAGAGCCGACGCTGCCGCTCGCACATAATAAAGACAAGGTTAAAGAGTCGCAGATTCTCGTCTACATCGACGGTAAGAATCGCATTCAAGTCGGCTCGGAGACGACCGACATCGCGGGCGCCCCCGACGCTTTCCGCACGCTGCAGGCGCAGACCAACCACGTGTACACGAGCGTAACGATCAAAGCCGACCCGAAAGCGAGCTACGGCACGATCCTGCAAGTCATGGACGCTGCGAAAAAAGAAGACCTGACGAACTTCGGGCTCGCGAATAAAACTGAAGGCGCGCCGTAGTGGTACGGTCGTGAACGCGAAGGCACCGGGTCCCGATTCGCCGTCGCGCGGCGCGCGCATCGGCTCGTTCATCGGCTGGGCGTTTCTGCTCTCGCTCGCGATTCACGCGGTCGTCTTGCCGTTCGTCCATCTCAAAACGCATTCCAACGATAAGCAAGAGACCGAAAAAGTCTCGGTGACGAAGAAGATTCGCGTCCAGCCGCCCACGCCGCCGCCGCCGACGCCCACGCCGCCGCCGCCGACACC
>CAXUFI010000269.1:0-3926 GCA_964250245.1 uncultured bacterium | reverse complement strand
CGATGCGCTCGCCACGCTCGCCGGGACGCCGTGGACGGAGATTCCGCGCGACGAGGCGCTACGCGAGCGCGTGCTCGAACGGCTCGCGGGGCCGCCCGCGACCGTCGCCGCGGCCCGCGCCTACCTCGCGACCGGAGCCGACGTCCCGGAGTCGTGGTTGCCGCTCGCCTTCGCCGAACGCGAAACGCTGCTCGACCACCTCGCGCCGGGAACGCTCGTCGTGCTCGAAGAGCCCGCCATGCTCGCGACCGTGGAGCGCGGACTCGAAGACGAGCGCTCGCGGGAAGAGCAGGTGCTGCTGGCCGCCGTCGAGTCGGGCGAACTCTCGGTCGAGGAATCCGCGGTCGGCGAAGCGCTCCTGGCCGACGTGGTCGCGCCGCAGCCGGCCCTCGCGACACTGACGGAATCCTTCGCGAAGCACCGGTCGCTCGTGTTACCGGGAGCGATCGAGGGCACGCCGACGCCCTGGCTGCCGCGCGTGCTCGAAACCTTCGTGCTCGAGACGCGGCCGGTCGAACACTTCAACCGGCAATTGACGATGTTTCTCGATCAGGTGAAGACGTGGGTCGGCGCGGGCGAGACGGTCGCGCTCGTCGCCTCGGGCGCGTCGCGCCTGGCCGACATGTTGCGCGCCGCGAATTTACACGTCGAACGCAGCGCGAGTCTCCTGCACCTGCGGGAGAACGGGACGGCCTCGTTCGTCGGCAGCGCCCCCGGCATGACGCGCGGCGGCACGGTCTTCGTCGATCAGGGCAGCATCGAAGCGGGGTTCGCCATCCCCGGCTTGCGACTGCACGTGCTCGGCGATCGCGAAATTTACGGTCAGCCGCCCAAACGCGTGAAACTGCGCGCCGTCAAGGAAGGCGTCCCGGTTACGATCGCCGATCTCAAAGTCGGCGATTACATCGTGCACGCCGTGCACGGTATCGGGCAGTATCTCGGTCTGCGCGCGGAGACGATTCTCGGCGCCACGCAAGATTATTTAGATCTTAAGTACGCGGGCACCGATCGCATGCTCGTGCCCGTAACGCAGATGCATCAGGTGACGAAATACGGGGCGAACGAAGGCGCCGCGCCGCGGCTTTCGAAAATGGGCGGCGCCGATTGGGCGCGCACGAAGACGCGCGTTTCGGAGAACCTCGCGAAGATCGCCGACGGCTTGGTCGCGCTCTACGCCGAACGCGAGAGCGCGCCCGGCTACGCCTTCGCGGCCGATACGCCTTGGCAAGCCGAACTCGAGGAAGCGTTCCCGTACGAGACCACGCGCGATCAACAGAAGGCGATCGACGATGCCAAGGGCGATATGGAGCGCGCGCGGCCGATGGACCGGCTGGTCTGCGGTGACGTCGGGTACGGCAAAACCGAAGTTGCGGTGCGAGCCGCGTTCAAGGCGATCGCCGATAAGAAGCAGGTCGCCGTGCTCGTGCCGACCACGCTGCTCGCGGCGCAGCACCATCGCACGTTCGGCGCCCGGTTCGCAAGCTTTCCGGTGCGCATCGAAGAGCTCTCGCGCTTCAAAACCAAACGCGAACAGCAGGCGATCCTCAAAGATCTCGCCGACGGCAAAGTCGACGTCGTCGTCGGCACGCACCGGCTCTTGCAGAAGGACGTCGTCTTCGCCAATCTCGGACTCATCGTCGTGGACGAAGAGCAGCGCTTCGGCGTGATGCACAAGGAACGGCTCAAGCAGATGCGCGCGAGCATCGACGTGCTGACGCTCTCGGCGACGCCGATCCCGCGCACGCTGCACATGTCGCTGCTCGGCGTACGCGATCTCTCGCTCATTCAAACGCCGCCCAAGAACCGGATGTCGATTAAGACGGTCGTCGTGCCGTTCTCCGATGCGATCGTGCAGAAAGCGGTCTCGACGGAACTCGACCGCGGCGGCCAAGTGTACTATCTGCATAACCGCATCGAATCGATTTACGGCGTAGCGCGCGCGCTGCAAAAGCTCGTGCCGAAGGCGCGCATCGCCGTCGGCCACGGGCAGATGAGCGAGAGCGAACTCGAGCCGATCATGGCGCGATTCGTCGAGGGCGAGATCGACGTTTTGATCGCCACGACGATCATCGAGAACGGCATCGACATTCCCAACGCCAACACGCTCATCGTCAACGACGCCGACCGCTTCGGCCTCGCGCAGCTCTATCAGCTGCGCGGCCGCGTCGGCCGCTCGAACCACCAGGCATACGCGTATCTCTTATATCAGGCGCATAAAGCGCTCTCCGAGGACGCGAAGGCCCGCTTGGAAGCGATCCGGGAGTTCACGCATCTCGGGAGCGGCTTGCAAGTCGCGATGCGCGATCTCGAGATTCGCGGAGCCGGCAATCTGCTCGGCGCCGCCCAATCGGGCTTCATCGGCGCGGTCGGCTTCGAGACGTATTGCGAATTGCTCGCCGAGGCGATCGCCGCACGCAAGGGCGCGCAGGCGGAGCTGCCGGAGCGGCGCGAGGCGGTTATCGACGTTAAGCTCGACGCCTATATTCCCAACGACTACATCCCGCAGGTTTCGCAGAAGATCGGCGCCTACCAGCAGCTGGCCAACGCCCGCAGCGAAGCACAAGTCGACGAACTCGCCGAAGGTCTGCGCGACCGTTTCGGAGCGCTGCCGCAGCCGCTCGCCAACCTCGTCGAAATCACGAAGCTGCGCACCGCGGCGTTACGCAAGGGCGTCACGCGCGTCATCATCGACAACGCGCGGCTGACGCTCGGCGTCGGGACGAATTTCGACATCGCGCCGACCGCAATCTCGAAGCTGCAATCGCTAACCAAAAACCGGTTCCGCTTCGGCGACGGGAAGATTACGATCGACCTTCCGGATCGTAAGCCCGCCGAACACCTGCCGCTGCTGCGAGCGCTGCTCGAAGCGCTGTAACGCGCGAACGCGGACAGGCAGGATAGCGAGAGCGGGACGGGCGAAGCGGGCCTGGTTCGGCCGCGTCCACGGGATGCCGGCCTTCCGAATCAGTACGTTTGCGCTTGGAGTTCTCATGTCTCTGCCGTCTCGCGCGCTAGCCGCACTAGCTATAGCCTTCCTCGGCCCCTCGGTCGCGGGTTGCTCCTCAGCTTCCGGTAGCACCGGCGACGTCGCCGCCGTTAACGATCAGAAGATCAGCCGCGCCGATTTCGATGCCAAATTGGAGTCGGGGCCGCAGGGCAAGCAGGTTTTGCAACAGCTCGTGCAGGGCGCGCTGATCGATCAGTATGCGAAGGATAACCACATCGACATCCCCGATGCGGACGTCGCGAAGCAAGAAGACGACATTAAATCGAAGTACCCGCCCGGCCAGTTCGAGCAGATTTTAAAGTCGCAGAACTTAACCGAGACCGACGTACACAACATCCTGCGTCAGAAGCTCGTTGTGGAGAAGGGCGTGGGCGGCGCGCTCAAAGTCTCCGATGCCGATATCACGGCCTACCTCAATAAGAATCACGCCTCGCTCGACACTCCGGCGCAAGTCCGGGCCAAACACATCCTCGTCGCGAATCTCGCGACGGCGCAGCAGGTCGAGCAGAAGCTCAAGAGCGGCGGCGATTTCGCGGCCCTCGCGAAACAATATTCGACCGATCCGTCGAGCAAGGATAAGGGCGGCGAACTCGGGTTCTTCGGCAAAGGACAGATGGTGCCGGCGTTCCAGGCGGCGGCCTTCTCACAACCGCTGGACACCGTCGGGTCGCCGGTGAAATCGCCGTTCGGCTATCACATCATCGTCGTCGAGGAAAAGAAGCCGGCTCAAGTTGCAACGCTCGCCAATTCGCGCGACAAGATCAAGGCGCTGCTCTCGCAGCAGCAGGAACAACAGCAGATTCCGGCGTTCCTGGCGACGCTTCGCAGCAAGGCCAACATCCAGATCTACGATAGCGCGCTCAAGGACGCGCTGCCTCCGGCGGGGCCGCCACCCGCGGGCGCGGGCGCGGGCGAGTTG
>CAXUFI010000268.1:0-3954 GCA_964250245.1 uncultured bacterium | reverse complement strand
GGTCAGCGCGCCAGGCCCGGCGAGATCGAGCGCCGCCAGCGTTCGGACGCGCAAGGTGAGGGCCGCACCCTCGGCCGGCGTCGCACCCGTCCACGCCGCGACCTCGGCGAGCGTCGGCTCGGCCGTCGTGCTCGCGGCGCGCGACGCTCTCGCAAAACTCGGAGCGCGCGCCGTCGCCTATCCGGCGTCGCCGGTGCACGGCCGCGCCGCCAACGACGTTGAAGCGCGCGAGGGCCGGCTCGTCGTGCGTGGCGACGCCGCGCGGGGCGAGCCGTTCGCGGCCATCCTCGCGCGCAACGGCGGCGGTGCGGTCGAGGGCCGCGCGGATGCGAAACCGGGCGTCGAGAAGACGGACTACGCCATGCATGCGTTCGGCGCGCAATTCGCCATCGTGCGCGTCGATCCGGATCTGGGGACGGTACGCATGGTCAAGCAGATCGGCGCGTTCGCGTCGGGGCGCATCATCAATGCGAAGACCGCGCGCAGCCAATACCTGGGCGGGATGGTATTCGGCGTCGGGATGGCGCTGCTCGAAGCGACGCGGCCCGACGAACGGACGGGCCGCTACATGAACGCGAACCTGTCGGAGTACCTCTTGCCGGTTCATGCGGACATGGGCGAGATGGATGCCATCGTCGTCCCCGAGGACGATCCGCACGTGAACGAAGCGGGGGTGAAGGGCATCGGCGAAATCGGCATCGTGGGCGCGGCCGCGGCAATCGCGAACGCCGTCTATCACGCGACCGGCAAGCGCATCTACGACCTGCCGATCCGGCCCGAGCAGTTGATCGCCTAGCGCCGTTCCAAGCTGCGATAGCCGATCGCTTCGGCGACGTGCGTGGCGGAGATCGTCGCAGCGCCGGCGAGATCGGCGATCGTGCGCGCCACGCGCGCGATGCGATCGATGGCACGCGCGGAGAGCCGGCCCCCGGACGAGGCGGTGCGCAGCAGATTCGTCGCGGCCTCGTCGAGCGCGCAGTATTGCCGAACGTGCGCGCCTTCGACGGCGGCGTTCGCGCGGTAGGGCGTTCGCGCGTAGCGCCGCGTTTGCAGCCCGCGCGCCGCTTCGACGCGCTGCCGTACCGCGGCTGAGGCTTCGCCCGGAGCGCGGCCGACCATTTCGTCGAACGGCATCGACGCGACGTCGACGTGCAAGTCGATGCGGTCCAGCAGCGGGCCGGAGAGTTTCGCGATATAGCGGTCGACCGCGGCGTCGTCGCAGCGGCAATCGCGGCCGCGGTTACCGCGGAAGCCGCACGGGCAAGGGTTCATCGAAGCGACGAGCGTGAAGCGAGCCGGATAGACGAACGTTCCCGCCGCCCGGGCGATCGTGATCGAACCCTCTTCGAGCGGTTGCCGCATGACTTCGAGCGCCGAGCGCGAGAA
The DNA here is from genome assembly GCA_964250245.1 of uncultured bacterium. Lineage (GTDB taxonomy): Bacteria > Vulcanimicrobiota > Vulcanimicrobiia > Vulcanimicrobiales > Vulcanimicrobiaceae > CAXTIY01. The sequence continues at coordinate 2,568 of CAXUFI010000268.1, read as the reverse complement.
CTCGGGTAACTCGTCGAGGAAAAGCACGCCGTTCTGCGAGAGCGAAATCTCGCCCGGTCGCGGCGAGCTGCCGCCGCCGCAGAGCGCGATTTGGGAGATCGTGTGATGCGGCGCGCGGAACGGCCGGGTCGCGACGATGCCCCGGTGTTCGTCGAGCAGCCCCGCGACGCTGTAGATTTTCGTTACGTCGAGCGCTTCGTCTGCGGACATCGCCGGCAAGATCGAGGGGAGCCGGCGCGCGAGCATCGTCTTGCCGCAACCGGGCGGCCCGACGAGCAGGACGTTGTGCGCGCCGGCGGCCGCAATTTCGAGCGCGCGCTTCGCCGCGCTCTGACCGCGTACGTCGGCGAAGTCGCCGGCAGCATCCGGGCGAGGTGCGTACGAACGCTCCTTCGCGACGTAGCGGTACTTCTCACCGTGTCCGAGTGCGATCGCGACCGCATCGTGCAGCGTATCGATCGCGTACAGACCGATACCATCGACGAGCGCCGCTTCCGCCGCGTTGCCGCGCGGGACGACGAGCGCATCGAACCCGCTGTTGCGCGCCGCGATCGTCATCGGGAGCACGCCGCGCGTCGCGCGAATCGTGCCGTCGAGCGCGAGCTCGCCGAGCGCGATGAAGCGCTGCAGCGCGAGCGTATCGACTTGTTCCTCGATCGCGAGCAGCGCGAGCGCGATCGCGAGGTCGAAGCCGGGACCGACTTTACGAATGTCGGCGGGCGCGAGGTTCACGAGCACCTTGCCTGCGGGGAAGCGATAGCCGGAATTGATAACGGCCGCCTTCACGCGGTCGCGCGCTTCTCCGAGAGCGCGGTCCGGCAAACCGATGAGCGAAAAGCCGGGCGTACCGGCGGCGCTATCGGCTTCGACGCGAACGACATAGCCGTCGATGCCGAGCATCGCGGCGGAGTGAGCGAGAGCGAGCACGGAGTCCTCCGCCTCACTTGTCGCGACGTCGCTATGTAACGGCTAGCGTAGAGACGCTTGTGTCATAGCCGAAGCAGCTGCTCCATGTATAAGGTGCATCGTGCTCCGCCTAGATTTCCTCACGGCTATACGGAGATTTGTTTGCCACCATGCAAGAGAGGCAGACTGAACCACTGTAATAGAAAAAGAAGCAAGCGCCTCAGAGAGAAGAGCCGGTTTCTTGCTACACTTCAAACCGGAATTGTAAAAAAAAGTATAGGCGACAGCGTCGCTAACGTTAGCTCGGGTCATATCCCTGGAAAGTCGGCTTTTCGAGCGCGACTCATCATCTTACCTGCCGACCCGACGAGATCAACCTTGAAGCTGGTGCCGACGAACGTTGGGTCTCGCGTGTCAGTTTGCGCCGATTGCATGCGGCGTTAATATTTGCGCGCGCTCGAAGACGCGACGACCGAGAGTGATTGAATCTGCGAGGTATTCTTCGAGGCGAATAACGCTTTTCTCAGCTCTACTAGTCGCAAATGTTGTGTCACGGCACCGCTGTCAAAAGAAAAGCGATACGCAATTTCAGCAACGTACAAATGCGACCTGTTCGCCTCCCGTATCACGCATTAAAAGATCGCCATAGGCAACGGTCTCGTCGTGTTTATGTTCGTACCCGATAGCTTGCGTTAGCGTAACCACAGTGGTAGTTTGACCGCGCGGCCCACTTACCGTAACCGTAGCCTGCTTTCCAGACGTTCCGTATGGATATACAGATACCTCATAGACAGAGCCTTGCGGACTTGTCCACGTGCCATAAGCGCCGTTTCCCGCGGGGTCGGTATAACAGATCAGCGTCGGGTAACTGGTCCTGTATAAAACTGATGTCCAGGCGCTAATGGTGGCCGGGTAGCGATACTTCTAACGTGATCTGCGAAGGTTGAATGAGACCCTGCATTACCAGCTGCTCGTGCAGCACCGTTTCAATACTCCCCGGGCAAGCCGCTCTCGCAATGCTCGGCTTAATCCAGAGCTTATAGAATGTCGTCAAGGGTATATGAAGATCGGCTGTGCATCTCCGGCCATTAACTACTCTGCTGGAGCATCGGGCAGTTACAGCATGTTATTAATGCCAGAGCCTGAGCTTTTTTTCCTCCAGAACGTCTTAATCGCCGCGGCAGTAAAGATCGCCGTCATGAGGACGAGGATACAACCTCGCCCGGTATCATGTCTATCGGAAAAATAGAGTGCAGCTAGTAGCACCCACAAGGTTGATGAAAACATAACTAGATTACGACTTATCCGCAATGCGCTACCTTGCCCTCGATCCAGATCGCTGCAGAGAACGCCCATACATCAACGCTTAAGGCGGCTACAGGGGCGCCCAATGGCCCACCGGCAAGCGCCATAACGTCCATAGCGCCGCCCAACCAAAAGCGAGGATCCAGGGCGTTCGTGTTGCATTGGCAACAGAACCAAACCTCCTTAGGTCGAGATGCATCAGTTGCGTTATGCGGTGCGTACGCAAGTGATGTTGGGTCGGTTCCGTAGAGGGTTGGTGGTTTGACATCACGCCGCTGCGGCCATCCGGCGGTCGTAATTAATCGGCGAGAGATAACCTAGGGCGCAATGGCGTCGATGCGGATTGTGCACACAGAA
>CAXUFI010000267.1:553-3966 GCA_964250245.1 uncultured bacterium | reverse complement strand
TTCGTGGCCGCGCTCGTGGTGCTGCCGCTGCTCGGCGTCTTCTACGAGGCTTTCCGGGCCGGTACCGGGGCCTTTCTCGCGGCTTTTACGGACGGCTACGCGCGCAGCGCGATCGTGCTCACGCTCGAGATCGCGGCGCTCGTCGTCGTCGCGAATACCGCCTTCGGCGTCCTCGCCGGCTGGACCATCGCGAAATACCGCTTCCCCGGGAAAGCGCTGCTCTTGAGCGCGATCGACATTCCGCTGAGCGTTTCGCCCGTGATCGCGGGGCTCGCGGTCCTGCTCTGCGTCGGTGCGAATACGCCGTTCGGCGGCTGGCTCGTCGCGCACGGCCTGCGGGTCGCCTTCGCGCCGCCCGGGATCGCGCTCGCCACGATCTTCGTGACGTTTCCGTACGTCGCGCGACAGTTCGCGGCGTTCTTGCAAGAGCAGAGCCGCGACTACGAGGAGGCGGCGCTGTCGCTCGGAGCCTCCGTACCGCAAACGTTTTGGCGCGTCACGTTACCGAACGGGCGCTTCGCGCTCCTCAACGGCATCCTGCTGTGCAACGCCCGCGCGATGGGCGAGTTCGGAGCCGTGTCGGTCATCTCGGGCCGGATCCGGGGTCTCACCGACACCGTACCGCTGCATATCGAAATCCTCTACGACGACAACGCGTTCGTGGCGGCGTTCGCCCTGAGCGCGGCGCTGGCCGCCGTCACGATCGGGCTGACGGCGCTTCGCGCTCTCGTTCAGCGGCGGGCGTAGCAGCCCGGCGAGCGCCGCGCGCCGTCCGTTCGGCTCATCCGTTCGACGGCTGTTAAAGTCCCGTATCCGAACGTACGATAACCCGCGATGAATCCCGTCATTCTCGAGATCGCGCTGATCGTGCTCTCACTCGTTTCGTTTTGGCTGCTCGACCGCTACGTCGTCGGTTGCGAACGCGTATGAGCCTCGATCTCGGTATCGGTCTCGTCCTCTCGCTCGCTGCGCTCGCCTACCTCACGTACGCGATGCTGCGCCCCGAACACTTTTAGGAATCGACGATGTCGCTAATCGGCTGGCTGCAGGCCGCAGTCGCTTTCGGAATCATTTGGCTTTTGGTGAAGCCGCTCGGCACCTACATGGCGCACGTCTTCGAAGGCGAACGCACGTGGCTCTCGCCCGTGTTCGTGCCCGTCGAGCAGGCGATCTATCGCGTCTGCCGCATCGATCGGCGCGAGACCGGCTGGAAGCAATATGCCTTCGCCGTCGTCGCCTTCAGTTTCGTCAGCCTCGTCTATCTCTACGTGCTGCTGCGCACGCAAGCTTGGCTGCCGCTCAATCCGCAGCATTTCGGTAACCTCGCGCCGGACCTCGCCTGGAACACCGCCGTGTCGTTCATGACGAACACGAACTGGCAGTTCTATTCGGGCGAATCGACGATGAGCTACCTCTCGCAAATGGCGGGCTTAGCCTGGCACATGTTCGTGTCGGCGGGGACGGCGATCGCGATCGCGGTCGCGCTGATGCGAGCCCTCGCGCGCACCGATAAGACGACGATCGGGAACTTCTGGGTCGACCTCACGCGCGGCTGCCTCTACGTTCTCTTGCCGATCTCGTTCGTCGGCGCGCTTTTCCTTTGCTGGCAGGGCGTGCCGATGAATTTCGACGCCTATCCGACGGCGACGACGCTCGAAGGCGTAAGCCAGTCGATCCCGCAGGGCCCGATGGCGTCGCAGGAGATCATTAAAGAGCTCGGCACCAACGGCGGCGGCTTCGTCAACGCAAACTCGGCGGCGCCTTGGGAGAACCCGACGCCGCTCAGCAACGCGTTCGAGATGATTCTAATCTTTCTCATCGGCGCGGCGCTGACGTACACGTTCGGCCGGTACATTAAGAATCAGCGCCAAGGCTGGGTCCTGTTCGCTGCGATGTCGCTGCTCTTCGCCGGCGGCTTCGCGGCGACGTACGGCGCCGAAGCCGCGGGCAACCCGCTCATGCACGCCATCGGCGTCGCCGGCGGCAACCTCGAAGGTAAGGAAGTCCGCTTCGGCATCGCCGCCTCGTCGCTGTTCGCGACCATGACGACGGACACGTCGTGCGGCGCGGTTAACGCGATGCACGACTCGTTCACCGCGCTCGGCGGGCTGCTGCCGCTGATCGATATGCAACTCGGCGAAGTCGTCTTCGGCGGCGTCGGTTCGGGTTTCTACGGCATCATCGTCTTCGTGATCCTTACGGTCTTCATCGCGGGTCTGATGGTCGGCCGGACGCCGGAGTATCTCGGCAAAAAAATAGAGCGGCGCGAAGTACAATTCGCGATTCTCTCGGCGCTCGTCGTTCCCGTGCTCGCGCTCATCCCGGCGGCCGTGGCCGCCGTCGAACCGGCGGGTGTGGCGACGCTCAACAACGCCGGGGCACACGGCTTCAGCGAACTGCTGTACGCCTTCACGTCGGCGGTCAATAACAACGGCAGCGCGTTCGCCGGCATCGGCGGCAACACGTTCTTGGACGTGTCGATGGGCATCACGATGCTCTTCGGGCGCATCGCCATTATGATTCCGGTCCTGGCGCTCGCGGGCGCCCTCGTCGGCAAACGTTCCGTGGCGACGACGGTCGGCACGTTTACGACGACGTCACCGATCTTCGTCGTGCTGCTCATCGGCGTCATCGTGATCGTCGGTGCGCTCACGTTCTTCCCGGCCGACGCGTTGGGCCCGATCGTCGAACATCTACTCGTCAATCAAGGAAAGACGTTTTAATGGTTTCGCGTTCGCGGTCGCTCTTCGACCGCTCCATCCTCGTTCCGGCGATCGCGTCGTCGTTCGCGAAGCTCGATCCGCGCATTCAGATGCGCAACCCCGTCATGTTCATCGTCGAAGTCGGCGCGCTCGTCTCGCTGCTGTTCGCCTTTCGCGACGCCGCGCGCGGCCAGGCGGGCTTCGACGTCGCCATCTCGCTCTGGCTCTGGTTCACCGTGCTGTTCGCGAATTTCGCGGAAGCGGTCGCCGAGGGTCGCGGCAAGGCGCAAGCCGAGTTTTTACGGCGCACGAAATCCGACACGTACGCGCGCCGCGTGACCGACGCCGGTGAGGAACGCATCGTCGCATCCGCGTTGCGCAAGGGTGACCGGATCGTCGTCGAGGCCAACGAAATCATCCCCGCCGACGGCGAAATCGTCGACGGCGCGGCCACGGTCGACGAGTCCGCGATCACGGGCGAGTCGGCGCCCGTCGTGCGCGAGGCGGGCGGCGACCGCAGCTCCGTCACGGGCGGCACGCGCGTCCTCTCCGACCGCATCGTCGTCATGGTCGGCACCAATCCCGGCGAATCGTTTCTCGATCGCATGATCTCGCTCGTCGAAGGCGCGAAGCGGCAGAAGACGCCGAACGAGATCGCGCTCGACATCCTGCTGGCCGGGCTCTCGATCATCTTCGTGTTCGCGACCGCGC
>CAXUFI010000267.1:0-543 GCA_964250245.1 uncultured bacterium | reverse complement strand
CTTGACGATCGTCTTTCTCGTCGCCGTGGCGACGCTCGCGCCGTTCTTCATTTATGCGGGCGGCGTGCCGAGCGTCGTCGTGCTGATCGCGCTGCTGGTCTGCCTGATTCCGACGACGATCGGCGGCCTCTTATCGGCGATCGGCATCGCGGGTATGGACCGCGTCCTGCAACGCAACGTGCTCGCGATGAGCGGCCGCGCGGTCGAGGCCGCGGGCGACGTCGATACGCTGCTGCTCGATAAGACGGGCACGATTACGCTCGGCAATCGCCAAGCGACCGAAATCATCCTCGCGCCGGGCGTCGACGAACACGAAGCCTATCGCGCCGCCTATCTCGCCTCGCTCGCGGACGAGACGCCCGAAGGCCGGTCGATCGTCGGGCTCGCGACGACGTTTTTCGGTAGCAACGGCGCGACCGACCGCACGATGCCGGGCGACGCGGCGATCGTTCCCTTCAGCGCGTACACGCGTATGAGCGGGCTCGACCTGCCGGGCGGCCGCGCGTTGCGCAAGGGCGCGCCGAGCGCCGTGCGGGCCTGGGT
>CAXUFI010000266.1:0-3971 GCA_964250245.1 uncultured bacterium | reverse complement strand
GCATTCACGGAAGCGCTCGCCCAGGACGAGCGATGCGCGGCGGCGCTCGTAAATATCGGGAACCTGCTGCTCGAGGACGGTCACGCCCTCGACGCGCTCGATTATTACCGGGCCGCCATCGCCGGCGACGAGAGCTGCGTGCTCGCGCACCGCAACGCGGCGATCGCCTTCAAGAGCCTGGGGCGCCGGGCCGAGGCCGTTCGCGCTTTGCGAACGGCGGCTCGGCTCGAGGGCCGACGCCGGTCGCATGGGTGAGCTCCTCGAGGTATTCGAAGAGCTGCGGCAGCGTGAACGTGTTGAGTTCGCTCTTGGCCTCGATGGTGTCGCTCTCGTCGCCTTCGTCGCGCAGATAGCAGCGCGATTCGACGTCGCCCGAGGATTCGCTCAAGAACGAAACGGCAAACCCCTTGCCCATCGTTTCGTCGTAGATGCGCAGGGCGGACGGATTGAGAATCTCGATACTGTGCGATGGGTTGTGGGCGTCGAAGATCGTGATCGTCAAATAGTCGCGATTGACGACTTCGATCGACCCGACGACGAACGTATTCTTCGTGGAGAAGAACTCATGACCGCGCTTGTTGCGCGAGGAGACCTCGTAGAACACACGATGGCGGACGAAACGGCTCAAGATCTTCCGCAGGGTGGAGATCGAGGCCAGCGTTTCCGTCCGGTTACCGCGCGTGTAGATAATCTTCAAGCGCTCGCTGCCCGTCCTTACGGTAGTCACCCCCGTAAGGGTGGGCGACGTGGCTTTAACGAGGACCGGGAGGAACCCTTTGCTCTCCCCTGCTGACCTGCTGCTGATCGGCACGGCGGCACTGCTCTTCTTCGGTCCGGATCAGCTGCCGAAGGTGGCGCGCAAGGCCGGTCAAGTGGTGCGCGACGTGCAGGCGACGTCCGCCTCGTTTATTCGCGAGATGGAGCGCGCCGCCGACGAACCGGAACCGCACGCCCGTTACGGTCCGAGCGAGCCGTACGCTCCGGCGCCCTACGCCTCCGACCTCGAAACCGTGCCGTTCGCGCCGGCCGTGAAAGCGCCGCACGAAGTCGTTATTGAGCCGGCGCGGTCCGCGGATACTCTCGAGCCGCCGCCCAAAGGGTGAGGCCTCCGCGGACGGCTCGCCGTTTACACGTTGAAGCGGCTGCGCAGTTCGTTAATCCGGCTCTCGATCAGGCCGCGAACCTGCGTTTGCAGCTTCGCTTTCTGATCTTCCGGAAGCCGCGTGTACACGATGTAACCGACGGCCGACGCAACGCCGCCGAGCACGCCCGCGAGGACCGTCCGGCCGGCCTCGTTCGAAGACGCCGCCACGTAGGGGTCGCTGCCCGTGTAGATCGTTCCGGGAGTCGTAACTCCGCTCGCGCCCGTCACGTCGCGGTCATCAGTAATCGGCTTGAAGATATCGCTCATGATGGGCGTTCCTTTCGATGCAACGGATCGCGTTTACCCGTCGCGCTCGACAATCACGCGAACGTGGTCGGGGTACTGCGCGGCGATGCGCTCGACGGAGAGTGCCGCCGTCGCGACGATGGCCCGGACCGCGGCGTCGTCGCGGGAACGTTCGGGCCAAGCGAGCGTCATGCGGCCGTTCTCCTTCGAAGCGTCGATATCGACGCGAGCGACTTCGCTTAATCCGAGCCAGGCGGCTTGTAAGACGGTCGAGACCGCCGCGCACACGACGTCGGCTCCGCTCTCCGCCCAGCCGGCATGGCCCGTCGCTAAAAAAGAAGACAGCCGGTTGCGGCCGTCCTTCCGAATGCGGACTTCGATCGCCTCGATCGTTCCGCCGGCCAACCCCGACGGCGACCGGCGTCTGCCGCGGCGTGCACTTGCGGCTATGCGGGCAACTCGATCTTATCGATGCGAACCTCGGCGAAACGCTGCCGATGGCCCACGAGCTTGCGAACGCGCTTCTTGGGTTTATATTTAAAAACCAAGATTTTCTTGTCCTTGGCTTGCCGAACGACCGTCCCGCGCACCGATGCTCCCGTTAAGACGGGCGTCCCGACCGAAACCTGGGAGCCGCCGCTGCTGGCGAGTACGATGCGGTCGAAGGCGATCTCCGCGCCGACCTCACGGTCGATCGCGTCGCAACGAATCGTATCGCCCTCACGTACACGGAACTGCTTGCCGTCCGTCTCGATGATTGCGTACATAACCGACGCAGTTTATCATCGGCCTCGAAGGCTGTCAAACTACGCCGCCGCTACGGCGCACGCCGGGCCGTCGTCGAGCTTGAGCGTCAAACATTTCGCGGAGCCGCCGGCTTTGTGGAATTCCGACAGATCCGTGGCGAAGGTCCGATAGCCGATATCGTTCAGCTGGTCGCGCAGCCGCGGCGAGGCGGCGTGCAAGACGATGCTGGCCTCGATTTCGACGGCGTTGCAAGCGAAGGAGAGCGCGTCTTCGAGGGAGAGTTCGATCAGGAACTCGGGCTCGATCGTGCGGCGCAGCATCTTCTGTGTGTGGGGTGAGAACGCGTCCATGAAGACCATGACGTGGCCCGTTCCGAGCGGACAGAAGCAGGTGTCGAGGTGGTAGAACCGCTCGTCCGCGAGTAAGAGCGGCACGGTGCGCACGCCGAGCGTTTCGGAGATTTGCGCCGCCGCGGCCCGGTCGCTGCGCCAGCCGTAGCCTAGGTAGAGAAAGGGCCGGCGGCGGTCGAACAGGGCGTCGCCCGCACCTTCGAAGTACGTCGATTCCAAAAAGGTCGTCGCGAAGCCGTGCCGCACGAGCGAGCTGCGGTAGAACGTCTGCTCGCGACGCCGCTGCGGATGGCGGAACGAGCTCAGCAACGCGAGACTCCCGCTGATCAGCGCCGCATTCGCCGTAAAGACGAGGTCCGGAAGCCCGGGCCGCGGGTCGACGGGCTCGATGCTGACGTCGCCCGCGCAGCCGAGCGTCTCCACCAGCCGCTCCCATTGCCGGCCGGCGTCGGGGGTAGCCTCGCCGACGTGCCGCGACATCCACGGGTTGATGTCGTAGTTCACGGCAAAGTTACTCGGCGGACACATGAGAAGTCTCGTCACGGCCCGCTCATTGTCGCGCTCGGCGGCGGCGGGTTCATCGGCCGTTGGTGACGCCGTGCTCCTAGTTCTTTTATACGTTTACTTAGGTCCTGGGTACTTTAGACCCTAACGGCATAGGTTCGCTCCCGGCATGCGGTGCAGCAACAAGCGATGTTCGTCCGTCTCGCCGGCGTCCCGGCCTTGATTCTCGTCACTGCCGGCTTGCCGCTCGCGGCGGCCTCAAACGCGCCCGCTAGCCGTCCGGAGCCGGCGGCGGCGGCGGCGGCGCCGATCAACGGCACCTATACCTACGCGCTGTCGCGAAACGGCGGCAGCGTCGGAACGACGACCGTCGTCGTGTACCGTCGCGCCGCTTCGCACGAGATCGAGACCGACGAAGCGGGCGTCGCGGCCGGCGCGCACCTGCTGGCGCTGGGCTCGTACCGCGATGGCGACCTCGGCCTCGAAACTTACGACGGCACCTACCAGGCCCCGTTCCTGCGCGACTCGCCGCTCGGACGGATCGACAAGTACCGCGCCGCGCCCGATTTCTACGGCCAAAGCACCGTGCGCTTTCGCGCCCGGCCCGGGGCGCTTATCGCGTCGATCGACGGGACGCCGTTCGCGGACGTGCTCGCCGTGCCCGCCGCCGCCCGCGGCCTCCGCATCCCTTGGCTGCTCGACGCCCCGTTCATGACCGGCGCGCTCCTGCTCCCGGCGTTCCGGCATCGCTCGAACGAAGCGCTGCTGGCTCCCGTGAGCGAAGCGTTCCCGAGCGGTTTGGACACGGTGACCCAGCGGCTCGTACGCGCGGTGCCGGGTTCGCCGAAAACGCCGAAGACCGACCTCGCCGTCGACCTGCCCGGTCTCGCGCGCGTCTGGTTCGACCCGGCCACCTATATCGTGCACGAAGTCCATTTCAGCGGCGTCAACTTCGACGCGCGACTGGTCTCGTACGAGCG
>CAXUFI010000265.1:0-4010 GCA_964250245.1 uncultured bacterium | reverse complement strand
TTCCATGATGCCGTCGAGGGAGACGTCGTCGAGCGAGGTTACGACGAGGTCGGCGCCGGCCTCCCGCAACATGGCGACGTCATCGAGCCGGGCGACGCCGAGGCCGCCCATTCTGGCCGCTTTCGCGGCTTGGATCCCGGAGGTGGCGTCCTCGATCACGAAGCACGTGCCGGGCCGCACGCCGAGCTCTTCGGCGGCGGTCAAAAAGATCGTCGGGTCGGGCTTCCCCTTCGGGAAATCGCGTCCGGCGACATCGGCGTCGAAGAGTTCGAGCAGCGTGAGTCCGGGCCGGATGAAGTCGTATTCGAGCCGCTGTTCCGCGGCGAAGGTATCCAACCGAATCTGCCGCAGGAACAGCCCCGCGTTTTTCGATGACGAAGCGACCGCGACGGGGATCCCCGCGCCCTTCACCGCCAAGATGAACCGCAGCGCATCGGGAAAGGCCGTAAACCGCCCCGCCTCGATGAGCTTGACGACGTGCTCCTGTTTCCCCGCGGCATACTGCTCGACGCGCCGGTCGATATCGGGGACGCGGTAGTGCTCGAGCGCCGCGCGCGCGCCCGCCAGCCGCGGCCGGCCGGCCATCACCTGCTGATAGACCGCGGGCGTGAATTTCTCGGGCGCATACGTCGTTTCGGCGCGAATATCGCGCCACTCGCCTTCCATCAAGTTTCGCAGCGCTTCGCGCCACGCGAGCTCGTGCGGCGAATCGACCAGCACCCCGTCCACGTCGAAGATCGCCCCTTGAAACGCCATGATCGTCACCGGTTCCTTCGCACTCTAGCAAGCATCGCGTTCGAGCGGCGGCACATCGGCGGCACCGCGCTCGGGACAGCACGGCAGTTATATCCCCAATCGCGCGAGGCCTACGGCAAATCTCGCCATAGTACGTGGGCCTCGCGATCGCGCTGATGCACCTCTCTCGTGGCGCGCGATCCGCGCCGGTACGGCGCTCCTTAAGGACCACCGGCAGGATGAAACGCACGGAAATCAGGAGCGGAGCCGAAGGAAAGCCGAATCGTACTTTGCTACTCGAGCCGCTATTGGTTTCGGACAGCAGCTCGATTACCGCGTCGGGACAAACTTTCCAGAATTTTTCTGATCCGGCGACGATTGCTCGAGATGCTCTCGGCTAATCCAAGCGGCATCCGGGGATCTCGGGCCGCAGCCCGGAACGCGGAATGCCGTCGACGACCCGAACGCTTCTCCATCGGCACGAGTCGCGAAGTCTCGCAACTGGGCGGCGGCTTCGAGATCGCACGCCCCGCCATCCGAAAACGTGGGCTTACCTCGGAAACGATCGAAGCCAGCGATGTTTTATCGAGACTTAGCGCCGCAACTGCGGTCGGTTTCTCGTCGTTCCTGCGACACGAAAATCTAGCACTCGTTCTCGCGCCAACGCCGCTCGGCGGCTCGGTCCGGTGTTCCGCCGCCTAAGAACACGCTCGCTACGGCAGCGGTCCGCCGAACGGCCGGCGATCTTCCGGACTTCCGCTTACCGGTTCGGGCAGTCCGGGTAAGACGTCGCCATGGTTACTTCTGACGAAATTACGCGCTCGGCAATGATCCATTGGGCGGGCGACATCGCGCGCGGTCATGGCGACATCTCGACCGACAGCGGGACCGTGTCGGCGACCTACTCGTTCGGAACCCGCTTCGCAAAGGAGCCGGGCACGAATCCCGAGGAGTTGCTCGCGGCTTCGCACGCATCGTGCTTCACCATGGCGCTCACGCTCGGGCTGACGCGGGCCGGCCACGCCCCGACCACGGTGGACACGACCGCGCGCGTCGAACTCAAGCGCGAAGGCGAAGGCTTTACGATCGCGCATATCGCGCTCGAAACCGCCGTGGCGGCGCCCGGTCTCGACGAGGCGGCGCTCGCGACGATCGCGCAGGGCGCGAAGGTCGGCTGTCCGATCAGCAAAGCGCTCGCGGCGGTCGACATCTCGCTGGCGGTCAAGCTCGTCACATAGGCCCTTACGAAACGAACGTAGGCGCGACGAGAGCCGAGCCTACCTGGCTCATTTCATGTTCGGATCGAGCGCATCGCGCAGGCCGTCGCCTAAGTAATTAATCGACAGCACGGTCACGAGGATGCATAAGCCGGGAAAGATCGCGACCCACGGCGCGATCGCCATATTCGACTCCGCATTCGCGAGCATGTTGCCCCACGACGCGGTCGGCGGCTGAATCCCGAAGCCGAGAAACGAGAGCGTCGATTCCAAAATGATGACGTTCGCTATCTCGAGCGTGCCCTGAACGATGATCGGCGCGACGGCGTTGGGCAGCAGATGCCGGAAGATGATCCGGCCGTCGCGGTTGCCGAGCGCGCGCGCCGCCTCGCAGTACTCTTTCTCGCGTAGGCTCAAAAACGAAGCCCGGACGAGGCGCGCGACCGACGGCCACGACGTCAGACCGATGATCACCACGATCACCCCGAAACCGAGCGCCGCCTTATTCGACGAAGCGGCGACGATCGCCGTTAATACGAGCAACAGCGGCAACAGCGGGATCGAGAGAAAGACGTCGGTCACGCGCATGAGCGCGTAATCGATCCAGCCGCCGTAGTAACCCGCGAACGCGCCGACGACGGTGCCGATGATGAGTTCCATGACGACCGTCGTAAACGCGACCGTCAGCGAAATCTGACCGCCGAACATCAAGCGCGAGAGCAGATCGCGGCCGTTCTCGTCCGTGCCGAGCAGATGACCGGCGACGCCGGGCGCGAGCGGATAGCCGGACCAGTGCGCCTGATCGATGTAGTTCGGATCAGCGGGCGCGAGCAGTTTCGCGAAGACGGCGACGAGCGCGACGAGTGCGATGACCACGGCGCCGAGGAGCGCGAGTTTATGTTTTCGGAAGCGCTTCCAAACGCCGTAGCGTTCCTGGTGAAAATCGTCGACCGGCGCCGTGGGAACGGCCGCCGGAATAAGCGTGGTAGCCATCAGTCGTACTTGACGCGCGGATCGAGCCACGCATACGCGACGTCGGCAACGATATTAAAGAAAACGACGAGCACCGAAACCATCATGAGATAACCCATCAGGAGCGGGAAATCGAACTGTCCGAGCGCGTTGAAGAAGAGCCGGCCCATCCCCGGCCAAGCGAAGATATCTTCGGTAACGACGGCGCCTGCGACGAGGCCGGGCAGCGAGAGCGCGATGACCGTGACGACCGGAATCAGCGCGTTCTTGAGGCCGTGCCGCAAGATGATCGTCATCCGGTCGAGCCCTTTGGCCGCGGCCGTGCGCATGTAATCGGTCTTAATCACTTCGAGCATCGAACTGCGCGTGAAGCGGCTCCACGTCGCGATATACAGCAGGCTGAGCACGACGGTCGGCAGGATGAGGTGCTGCACCCGGTCGCCGAGATCGAAATCGTCGCTCGACGAGATACCCGCGGACGGCAGCGCGATGTGGTAGCCGAACGCGGTGATTCCGGCGACGGAGAAGACCAGCTGCAGCATCAGCGCGAACCAGAACACCGGCATCGACTGGCCGAAGAACGCGAACGTCGTCACGAGGTAGTCGCCGATCGAATACGGTTTGATCGCGGCGAAGATGCCGAACGTAACGCCGATCAGCAGCGAAAGGACGAACGAAGAGCCCATCAACAGCAGCGTCGCGGGCATCCGCTCCAGGATCGCGGTGACGACGTCTTCGGAATTCGACGTCGAGTAACCGAATTGGCCTTGCACGACCAGGCCGAGCCAGCGCAGGTAGCGGATCGGCAGCGGCTGATCGAGCCCGAGATTGTGCTTGAGCCGCTCGATGTCGGCAGCCGTAATATGCGGATTCTGCAGATACGGCGCGAGCGGGCCGCCGGGCGCGTTGCTCAAGATCCAATAGAGGATGATCGAGATGAGCAGGAGCAGCGGTATCGCTTGCAGCGTTCTGCGGATGACGTAGCTTGCCAGTTGACGCGGTCCTCCCGGCACGGGGTCGGAGTTCGCGAACGCGTTACGGCGAGCCGGGTGCTATTCCTGTAGACGTTCGGAGCGCTTCGAGGGG
>CAXUFI010000264.1:0-4012 GCA_964250245.1 uncultured bacterium | reverse complement strand
CCGCGCCCGTGCCCGCGAACGTGAGCGAGCCCGAACTGCGACCGGTCACGCGGATGCAATTCTGCGGGCCCGCCGGCTGCGCGAACGGGTGCGCGAGCGGCACGTAGGCGGGGGTGACGATCGAGCCGCGCGCGCGGGCGCAGCCGATGAGCTTGAGCCGCCAATGGGCGCGCTTGGCGAGCGAATGGTCGGCGGGCGAGAGCGAGGTTATTCCGGTACGTGGGATTTCGCGCGTGACCAGACCGCGCCGGAACGCCAGTTGCGCCAAAATCGCGAGTTTGTGCGCCGCGTCGATCCCCTCGACGTCGTTCGTCGGGTCCGACTCGGCGAAGCCCAAGCGCTGCGCTTGCGCGAGCGCGCTGCCGTACGAGGCGCCGTCGAACATCTCCGAGAGGATGAAGTTCGTCGTGCCGTTGAGCACGCCGCCGACTTCGAGAATCTCTTCGCCCGCGAGCGATTCGGCGATCGTCCGCACGATCGGGATCGCGCCGCCAACCGCCGCTTCGTAGGCGATCGTCACGCCGTGCGCCGCGGCCAGCGCCCGTAATTCCGGGCCGCGCGTCGCGAGCAGATCCTTATTCGCGGTGACGACGTGTTTGCCGTGCTCGAGCGCCGCGACCACGAGTTCGGCCGCTACCCCCGTCCCGCCGATGCACTCGATGACGACGTCGATCGTCGGATCGAGCGCGAGCGTTCGTGCGTCTTCGGTAAAGAGCCCCGCCGGAATCTCGGCCGGCCGCGGCTTCGCGAGCGAACGCACGGCGATGCCGGCGAGCCAGTAGTCCACACCGCTTCGCGCGGGGACGGATGACGTCGAGTTGACGAGGAGTCGCGCGACGCCGCCGCCGACCGTACCGCAGCCGAGGAGGGCGATGCGTACGTCACGGCTGGGGTCGGTACGATCCGCGTGCGCTGGTTGAGTGAGCGACAAGCGATTCTACCTTGGGCCATTGCGTGCAGTTAAGTGGGCCAACTATACCGAACGCGCCGCACGTGCGTCAAGCACGAGTCCTGCGTCTCGCTTCGGGCGGCGCCTTGCACGCGACCGGCCCCGCGGATGCCCCGCCGATCCTGTTCTTGCACGGCGTCGGCGGCGGCGCGTGGTCCTGGGAATTTCAGGCGGAGGAGCTCGCCGCGCAGTACCGCTGCTACGTTTGGGAGGCGCGCGGCCACGGCGCGGCGGCGCGCGTTAGCGATGCCGGCCTCGGCGACTATTTCGTCGATGCCGGCGAAGCGCTCGGTTACGTCGTCGAACGCGACGGTCCGGCCTGGGTCGCCGGCCACTCGATGGGCGGCTTGCTCGCGATGGCGCTCGCGGCGGAACGGCCGGTCGCGGTGCGCGGCCTCATGTTGCTCGAGCCCGTTTACGCGCCCGACACGGCCGGCCATCTCGGCGGCCCGTTCGGGGCCGTCGTGCGGACGCTTTGCGAACCGCTGTTGCATTCGGTCCTGCACGGCGGCCGCATCGGGCGGGCCGTATCGCGGCGGGTCTTCGCGGCCTCGTTCGAGGACCGCTCGGCGATGGAGCGCGCGTGGCTCCATCAGCGCGCGCAGGTCCCGCCCGAGTATTCGAAGATGTTGCACGAAGCTTTCACGGGGCCGACGAACTTCCCCAATCGCGCTTTCGGACGGGAACTCTCCGCTCCGACGTTGCTCCTGGAAGGTTCCGTTGCGAAACGGCGGCCGCGCTTTCCCGGACTCGTGGCCGAACTCGGCCGTCTCGGCGACGCGTTCGACTATCAAATCGTCGATGGAGGTCACTATCTGCAATTGGACCATTCGGCGCCACGCGTCACGACGGCGCTGCGGAACTTCGTAACGCGATGGTCTCCGTAAGCGCTCCGCGCCGCTACCGGTTGGCGCTTTCGATCGTCGTCGGCGCGGCGCTCTTGGCGGCGCTGTACGTGGCGGTCGTGCGCGAGCGCAAAGAACTCGGCTCCCGGCGCGTCGAGATCGCCATGGATTACCAAGATTACGCGGCGCTCGCCCAATCGTACGGTTACGATCAGGAACAATTTCTCGTGGCGCTGCGGCGCGCCGGTCTCACCTCGCTCGCGGTATCGGAAGAGCTCGGCGGAAATCTCAACGGCGGCACAACCGCGGCGCTCCTGCCGGGACAGCAACTGATCGCCCAAGCGCAACTCGGGCCGCTCGCCGAGCCCGCGCTCGCCGCGCTCGCAAAGCGGCACGCGCTCGATCCCGATCTGCTGTATCTCGTCGTCTTCGATGCCGCGACCGTGCCGCGCTACCGGACGGCGCTCGGCGAACACCTCGGCTCGCGCGCCGTGCGCGTGCTGCGCGGGGGGACTCCCGCGATTCTCGCCGTGCGCTCGCAGATCGATTACTTCAACGGCCTGGGGCTCGGGCTGCCGGCCTATCCGCTCGCGCTCGCGCGGAAACTCCATCTCTTCCTCGTGCCGCGCGTGCAGAACGACGAACGCTACGGCGCGCCGGAAATCGACCGCATCTTTACGAGTTTCGCAGCGCACGAGCGGCCGACGACCGTGATCTTCTTCGGCCAGCGTAACGAAGTACTCGGCTATCCCGACCATCTGGCGGATACGGCCGCCGCTTTCCGCGGCAGCGGCCTCAACTTCGGTTCGATCGAGACGTACGACCGGACGCAATTGCAGAAAGGAAACGACGGGCTCGCGGAGGCGGCGATCGAACGCACGACGCGGGTCGAGGCGATCGGTAAGGTCGAACTCGACAAGCTGGAGTTCGAGACCGTCGTCGCGCGCTATCTGCTCGGCGTTCGCGAACGCAACATCCGCGTCGTCTATCTGCGGCCGTTCCTGCACGCGCAGAACGGCATGTCGCTCGAGAAAACCAACATCGAATTGGTGCGCCGCATCCGCGACGGACTGCTCGCGCGCGGCTTCAAGCTCGGCCGGGCGACGCCGGTCCCCGCGTTCCGCGTCAACCCGCTCGTCATCGCGATCGTCTCGCTGGCCATTCCGGCGATCGTCATGCTGCTTTTCGAAGCCTTCGGCGTGCGCCGGCCCCGCCTCGCGTACGTCTTATTCGCGCTCGATCTCGTGCTCGTCATCGCCGGTTACGCGACCCATCACGATTTGCTCGCGCGCAAAATTCTCGCGCTGCTCGCGGCGATCGCCTTCAGCACGATGGGCTTCGTCGCCGTGCCGCGCGCGTTCACGCAAGCGGCGCCCGCGACCTACGCCGCGAGTCTGCTCGCGGGGCTTCGCACCTTCGCCACGGCGACCGTCTTCGCGCTCGGCGGTGCGCTCGTCGTCGTCGGGCTCGTCAGCACGCCGCTCCTGATGGAAGAGATCGACCGGTTCGCCGGCGTCAAGGCGGTGATCGCCGTGCCGCCGGTGCTCGCCTTTCTGCTCTACGTCTACACGCGCCGCTTCGGGAACGTCCCGCCGCGCCTTCGGGAGAGCGGGCTCGCTCCGGTACGCGTCTACCAGCTGGCGCTGCTCGCGATCCTGGGCGGGGCGGCGGTCGTCTACGTCGCGCGCAGCGGGAACGCGAGCGACGTCAGTCCCTCCGCCTTCGAACTCTCGCTACGCTCCGGTTTGACGACGTTGCTCGGCGTGCGGCCGCGGACCAAGGAGTTCCTCATCGGTTTCCCGCTGATGATGCTGCTGCCGGCGTTGCGGCTCGAACACAAGCGGCTCACCGGCTGGCTCTTCGCCATCGGCATCGCGATCGGCACCTCCGACGTCGTCGACACGTTTTCGCACCTGCACACGCCGCTCGCGGCGTCGCTGACGCGCGTGTTCAACGGAGCGGTGCTCGGCGTCGCGATCGGCGCGCTCGCGATCGCGGTCTATCGCTTACTCGAGCGGCGTTCGGCGGCGCGGGCCGCACGGCGCCGCACCTACGCCGCCTGACGCCGCGTGCGCTTCCTACTGAGCGGCTACTACGGCTTCGACAATCTCGGCGACGACGCGCTCCTGCAAATCATCGTCGCCGAGTTGAAGTCGCGCTATCCCTTCGCGACGGTCGACGTGCTGTCGGCGAAGCCCGCCGAGACGGCTCACGCGCT
>CAXUFI010000263.1:0-4014 GCA_964250245.1 uncultured bacterium | reverse complement strand
GCGCCGGCCGCGCATGCACCCGCCGCCGAGCACGCGCCGGCCGGGAGGAGCGGCGACGCTCCTGTGCAGCACGGCGAATCGAAGCGTTCACCGAGAACGTGATCACGCTCACATAATCGGTATCGCGATTGGATAAAGGGCATGGCTCGAGCGCTGCGAAGCGCCCGGACCATGCTCTTTTGTGATGCACGTTACTTTCGTGCAACGCTCGCCGTTGCCGTGCTCGGCTTCGCAGCCGCGGCGCCGGCCGCGGCCGAGACGACGACGGCGCGAGTCCCAACGGCGTACGCTACGGTAATGCGGTCGATCAACCCGCACATGGCGCTGGGTCAGAGTCGCGTCTACGCAAACAGCCTGCTCGCGAATGCGAGGAGCCTCGATATCGATCCCACGCTGATGATGGCCGTCGTAACGGTGGAGTCGCATTGGGATGCGAGTGCCGTGTCGATTCACGGCGCGGAAGGATTAGGCCAACTCAAACCCGGCACCGCGCACGAACTCGGCGTCGACCCGCGCTTGGGCGCGAGTAACTTACGCGGGCTAGCGCTCTATCTGCATCGCCTGCTGTCGCTCTTCCACGATGCACGGCAACCGATGCACGAAGCGCTGGCCGGATATAACGCCGGCCCCTACGCGGTGCAGAGCTACGGCGGCGTGCCGCCGGGCGCGTCGGTTCAGCGTTACGTGAAGAAGGTCATGAATGCGCTGGCGATGGTGCGCAAGCGCCTGGGACCGGCGGTCGTCGCCGCCGGCACGCACGAGACGAAGCTCGCCGACCCGCTCATCGCAAAAATTACGGAGGCCGATGCGGCCTTCTGGGGAGCGACCCGCTAAGCGGCTACGCTCGAACGTCGACACGAACCACCGCGATGACTGCCGCTGCCGCTTGGATTCCAGAGCTCGATCGACTGCGAGTCGCACATGATCCTTCGCCTCTACGGACGTTCTTACCGTGCTTCAAACGCTAGTGAGTTCGTTTGGAGCGCGACCATGGCACGTATGCTCGGGCGTCGATCCCGCTCGGGCCTCGGGGCTTGAGAATTCTCCGATTAGCAGCCGGATGGCAGAGCGGATTTTGCGACTTATGCGGTCATCAGTCGCGCATATAACGTTTTCACCCCTGCCGACGTTGCCCCATACCTGATTCGGCCATGGGCCACTCTTAGCTGGAGCACGGCCGATCGACGTGCTCGCGCTGCAAGGATTAGCGCCGGTTCTTGCAGCTCTCGACGGAGTCGAGGAGAGTGTCTACGCCCGACCCGCTACCGAGCATTTTCCGCTAACGTAAGCGCCGGCTCACGTCGAAGCGTGGCGCGCTCGCCTTGACCATAATCTTGCGCGAGTCAGATTTTTCGCGTAGCCGTTCCGGCAAATTACTCTCGTCTACGCCACGAGCAGCCGCGAGCCGCCGATTCGCTTAATGCAAGAAGTAGCGGTGCGTCGAAAAGACGAGGGCGATGCCGAGCCGGTCGGCGGCGGCGATCACCTCCGCGTCGCGGATCGAACCTTGCGGCGCGATGACGACGCTGCAGCCCGCGGCGGCCGCGGCTTCCAGACCGTCGGCGAAGGGGAAGAATCCGTCGCTCGCGCAGGCCGCGCCCGCGGCGGCCTCGCCCGCGCGTTCGCCCGCGATCCGGACGGCGCTGACGCGATTGGTTTGCCCGGCGCAGATGCCGCGCGTTACGCCGTCGCGCACGATCGCGACGCCGTTGGATTTCACGTGCCGGACGACGTCCCAGGCGAACCCGAGGTCGGACCATTCGCGAGCGCTCGGCGGCCGGGCCGAGACGACGCGCCAGCGTTCGGGTGCGGCGTTGGGATCGTCGTCCTCCGCGAGCACGCCGCCGAGCGCGCTTCGCACGCGCAATTCGCGCGCGAGCCGGCCCGGCAAGCGCGTATCGTAACGGATGAGGCGCAGATTCTTCTTGCGCTGCAAACGCCGTAGCGCCGCGGGTTCGAACGCCGGCGCGGCCACGATCTCGAGAAAGAATTCCGCGAGCGCTTCCGCGGTCGCGAGGTCGACGGTGCCGTCGAGGGCGATGATCCCGCCGAAGGCCGAAACGGGATCGGCATCGAGCGCGGCCCGGACGGCTTCGTAGGCCCCCGCTGCTTCGGCGACGCCGCACGGCACCGTGTGCTTGACGATCGCGGCCCGAACGCGAACGGGCGGCACGCCGCCCATTAGCTCGGGCGGCACCTCGCGCACGAGGAGGCGTAGCGTCGCATCGAGGTCGAGTAGATTGTTATACGACAGCGCCTTGCCGCCGAGCTGTTCGGGCAGCGCCTCCGTGCGCGCGAGGTAGAAGGCCGCGCGCGATTGCGGGTTCTCGCCGTAACGTAGCGGCGTGGCGAGCGGCAGCGAGAGTGCGAGCGAACCCGGCAGTTCGCGCGCGAGCAGACCCGCTTCGAGGTAACGCGCGATCGAGGCGTCGTATTCGGCGGTCCGCTCGAAGGCGCGCGTCGCGAACGCGCGGCGCAGGGTGCGATCGCCCGCCGCCGCCTGCGCCTGCGGATATTGCTCGGGTTCGACGAGCACCGTTACGTGTTCGAAGTTTTTGGCCGCGGCGCGGATGAGCGCGACGCCGCCGATGTCGATCTGTTCGATCGCCTCCTCGAGCGTCGCACCTTCGCGCGCCACGGTCGATTCGAACGGATAGAGATTGACCACCACCGTGGCGATCGCGGGGACGCCGTGCTGCCGCGCCTCGGCGAGATGGGCCGGATTCTCGCGATCGGCGAGGATGCCGCCGAACACGCGCGGGTGCAACGTCTTCACGCGCCCGTCGAAGAGCGACGGGAAACCGGTGAGCTCGCCGACGTCCTGCGCGTCGACGCCGTGCTCCAAGAGATGTTTACGCGTCCCGCCCGTCGCGTAGATGGGCGTGCCGTCTGCGGCGAGCGAGCGGGCGAGTTCGGCGATTCCGGTGCGGTCGTAAACGGAGAAGAGTGCCGCCGCGTTAGCGCACAAGCGCCGGCTCCGGGGCGGCGGGCGCTTCCGCCGCGGCGGCCGTTAGATCGGCCGCGATCACGCGCGAGATCCCGGGCTCGGACATCGTCACGCCGTACAGGCGCGCGGCGAGCTCCATCGTCTTCTTATTGTGCGTGACGATGAGCAGCTGCGCTCGCGAACCGAGTTCGCGCACGAGCTGCGAGAAGCGCTCGACGTTGGCGTCGTCGAGGGCGGCGTCGACCTCGTCGAGCAGATAGAACGGCGACGGCTTAACGCGGATCAGCGCGAAGATCAGCGCCGAAGCCGCCATCGCGCGTTCGCCGCCCGAGAGCGCCGCGAGCGCCATCATTTTCTTTCCCGGCGGCGCGACGCTGAGTTCGATCCCCGTCTCCGCGAGATCCTCGGGCGCCGTCTGCCACATCCGCGCTTCGCCGCCGGGAAACAAGCGCGCGTACACGTCTTCGAAGGCGGTTTTGACGAGCGCGAACGTCTCGTTGAATTGCTGTTGCGACGACTCTTCGATCTCGCCGACCGACGCGAGCAGCGTCTCGCGCGCCCGCGCTAAATCTTCGAGCTGCTCTTTGAGAAACGCGGCCCGCCGGCCGATCTCTTCGATGTCGGCTTCGGCATTGAGGTTGACGTTGGCGAGCCGGGCGAGTTCGTCACGCAAGCGCGACAGTTCGAGCGCGACGTCTCCCGTCTCGTCCGCGTAACGCGAGACGATGTCCGCACATTCGTCCGCCGTTGCCGGGTTGAGCGCGAATTGCGCCGCGAGCATGCCGAGTTCGGCGTCGATCTCGGCCAAGCGCAGTCGGCTCCCCTGGCTCGCGCCGGAAACCTCGCGTTCGCTTTCGCGCGCCGCGCGCAGCTCGGCATCGATGCGTTCCACCCGCGCCGCCAGCACTTCGCGCTCGTCGCGCGCGGTCTGCAGGCGCGCGTCGAGTCGCGCGATACGTTCTCGCGCCGCCGCGAGGGCCGCTTCTCCGCTCGCAAGCGCGGCTTCGAGCGCCGCGAGCTGGCCGAGAAAGTTGCGAGACGCTGCGACCTCGTCGGCCGAAAGGTTC
>CAXUFI010000262.1:0-4028 GCA_964250245.1 uncultured bacterium | reverse complement strand
CAGCCGGTCGGGCGCGCTCTGCCGCACGCGGACCACCGCGGCCGACGTCCCCTCGCCGACGGCGCGCGCATACGTGCCGTCCGGTTCGCGCACGTCGACGACGTTCGTCGAAAAGCGCCGTAACACGTCGACCGTCAAGTCGAGCCGATACGGCGGTTCGACCGTTAGGTCGCGTTCGACGGCAGCGCCTGGGGCGGCTCGCCGTGCACGTGCCGCGCGTAACCGTCCTTTTCGAAGTACCAAGCCGGCAACGAGGCCGGAAACGCGTAATCGGTTTGCGCGAAGGTAAAGTCCGCGCTTAACTTCACGAGCAGCAACTGCGCCTTCGCGAAGCCGCTCACGCGCGAGATCGTTTCGCTTTGCGCCGCCGTATCGTAATCCGCCGTGAAGTCGACGGTCGCCACCGGGCCGAAGAGCGGCGCGACGCCGTGCAGCCGGACGACCGCGTTCGTGGCGCGATCGATCCACACGTCGCGCAGAATGTGCTTGCCGGGATCGCCGACCGGCCGCAGCGTGAGATGCGCGACCGCGATCTGCCGCACGACCTCTTCACCGGCGAGCGAGATGTCGTAGGCGCGGGCGCGCGCCCGAACGTGGCCGATCGTCGACGGCAGGCTCGCCTCGGGGGCCGGCGTTGCGATGTCGATCGCGAGCGGACCGCCGTGGCCCGGATCGCGCTGCGGCACGAAGGTAAACGCGTAATCGGGTGCGAGGCAACGATCGGAGACGTTCGGAGGGTCGGGCCGGTCGTGTGCGTCGAGCGGCACCCCGACGATCAGGCACATGTTATCCTTGCGCCGGTACGCGGTGCGCTCGATCCGCTCGAGCAGCCGGCCCTTGCGCAGCACGTTGATGTGTGCGACGTAGGTCGCGTACGGGGTCTGCGGCAGCGCGTGCCAGCGGTCGTACGCGGCCTCGAAGAGGTCTTGGGGGGACAGCAGGGCCGCCGCCGCGCTCCGGCCGGCGAGCATCGCCACGACGATGCAGCACGTGAAGGTCGATCGCATCATCAGGTTCCGATCGACCACGTCTGCGGGTCGAGCGACTGGAAACCGGGCCGGACTTCGTAGCCTTTGAAATCCGTGTCGTAAATTTGCGGCAGCAGCGGCCACCATACGAAGGCCCAGGGCGCGTCCTGCGCGAGGAGCCGTTCCACCGTTAGGTACGCGTGCTTGCGCGCCGCCGGATCGTACGTTGCGGTGGCCACCGCCTCCGCCGCATCGAACGCCGGGTCGCAATGCCGTGAATAGTTGAACCCGTGCGGCGGCAGATTGCGGCACACGAAGGGCGTCGCGTCATCGGGATCGTCGGTTTCGAAAAAGCCGCTCCAATTCAAGTCGTACGTGCCTCGTGAGAGAATGCCGTTTTCGCTATACGGCGCGAACATTTGATTCGCATCGTAACCTTTAAGTTCGATCGCGAAGCCGAGCGCGCGCAACATCGCCTGCACCTGCACGGCGACGGCCGCGGACGTCGCGTTGCCCGTACCGAATACGAGCGTCAGCGCGAGCGGTTTGCCGTCTTTTTGCAACGTCCCCGAAGGTCCGGGCGCATAGCCGGCCGCCCGCAGCAGGCTGCGCGCTCGCGCCGGGTCGTATCGCTGGCCCACGAACGCCGCATCGTGCGTCCAGAGAAAACTCGGCAAGTCGTCGTCGGCCCGCTGCGCGGCGCCGAACGCGACCTTCCCGATCAACAGTTCGCGGTCGATCCCCGCCGAGACGGCGCGACGGACGCGCACGTCGCGCAGCGCGCCGCGGCCGGCGTTCATCATCACGCCGTAGAACGCGTTATAATGGATGAGCGCGGCGTGCAACGCCGGCGCATCGCGTAAGCGGCGATACGCGACGGTCGACGCCCCCCAGAACCAGTCGACTTCGTGCGTGCGCAACTGATTCTCGGCGACGTTCTCGTCGGTCGTGAAACGACCGACGATCCGGCGAATCTTCGGTTTTCCGAGATAGTAGTCGTCGTTGGCGACCCACTCGATCCGATCGCCGCGCCGCCACGTTAACAGCTTGAACGGCCCCGTGCCGATCGGGGCCGCGTTGAAGCGCGACCTATTGAGCGCTCCCGGATTCGCGAAGGCGTGCGCCGGAATGACCCCGCCCTGCGTCGTGAACTCACGCAAGAACGGCGCGCTCTTACGTTTGAGATGCACGACGACGGTCAGCGGGTCCGGCGTCGCGATCCGCTCGACGTCCTCGTACCCGGTGCGGGTCGTGACGTTGTTATTCGGATTCATATATGCGAGGTACGTAAAGCGCACGTCCGCGCTCGTAAACGCCGCGCCGTCGTGCCAGCGCACGCGCGGCCGCAAATGGTAGGTTATCGTCAAGCCGTCGCGCGCGATGCCGCCGTTCGCGAGCGTCGGCACGACGCGCGCGAGCTTGGGTTCGAGGGTTCCGTCGGCGCGCGTCGCGATCAAGGGATCGAAGACGAATTGCGACAGAAAGAGCTCGAGCAGTTCCGTGCGCAGGAGCGGATCGAGCGAGTTCGGCATCTGCGTCAGCACGATGCGCAGCGTGCCGGGCTGCGTCCAGGTGTGAACGGCGCCCGCGGTGACGGTGCGCGAGCAGCCGGTGCCGGCCCAAGCCGAGGCCGCCGCGAGCGCTGCGGCAAGAAGAGGGCGAAACGGCATCCGGCTGTGTTCCGGCGCTGATTCGCGGAGCCTCCGCGGGGCACGGACGAGGAACGCCGCGGCGGCGGGCGGCATACGCCCGGGGTGTTAGCCGTTTACGCCCGATACTGGCGCATCAATGTACTGACGATGCTCGAATACCGCGCGAATTTCTTCATGTGGTTCGGCTTTACGATCATGTACCACGGCACGGCGATCGTCGCGTTGTGGGTGACGCTGCACCAATTCCCATCGATGAACGGCTGGAACTTTCGAGACACCGCTTTTTTATACGGTCTCTGGATGCTCGGTCACGGCTTTCATAATACGTTTTTCTTCACCGTCGGCGACGTACCGAACATGGTGCGTGAGGGCCGCTTCGACCGCTTTCTCATCCGGCCGCTCGATCCGCTGTTCCAAGCGATGACGACGCCGCAGCAGATCTGGCCCGACGAACTGATTTTAGCGATCACGTTCTTTTCGTTCGCAACCGCGTACGCCGGCGTCCGGGTCGATACGGCTTTCGTGCTCTTCGTGCCGCTCGTGATGATCGGCGGCGCGCTCATCGACTTCGGGATTCAACTGGCGATCGCGACGGCCGCCTTTTGGGTCATTCGCATCGATACGCTGCGCTGGGTCGTCATGTCGCTCGAACAGGATTTCACGCGCTATCCGATCAGCATTTACTCGCGCGCCGTCAGCGCGTTCCTGACGTTCGTCTTTCCGTTTGCCTTCATGAACTACTTTCCCGCGACGTTTCTGCTGCGTAAATCGGAGAACGCGCTCTCGCTCGCACCGCAAGTCGGACTATTGACGCCCGTCGTCGGCGCCCTCTGGTTCGGGCTGGCCTACCTCTTCTGGCGCAACGGCCTCAACCACTATCAAGGAACGGGCAGTTAGCGCACGGCCTTACTCACCGAACACGTCGCCGAGTGCCGCATACACCGCTCGCGCCGCGCGCTCTTGAAACGCCGGCGTCGCGAGGAGGCGTTCTTGCCCGGGGTTGGAGACGAAGCCGAGTTCGACCAGCACGGCGGGCACGCGCGCCTCGCTCGTGACGGCGAGATCGCGCACGCGGAACTCGGATTCGCCGAGCCCGAGTTGGCGCAGCCGGCGGCGCATCGCCTGCGCGAGCGCGAGGGAGTTCGGCCGTAGCCAGAAGACGCTCGTCCCGCCTTGCGCCGCGTTCGTCGACGCGTCGGCGTGCAACGCGACGAACGCCGTCGCGCCGATGCGATTGGCGAACGCGGCCCGCGCCCGGTTGTCGAGCCGTACTACGGTCGCGGTGCGGTAGGGCCGCGCGTACGAGCGCGTCAACTCGACGCGAGCGCCGGCCGCGCGCAGCAGCCGGCCGAGATCCTCGCCGACCGCGAGCGTGACGGCGTTCTCGCGAATGCCGTCGGGACCGACG
>CAXUFI010000261.1:270-4049 GCA_964250245.1 uncultured bacterium | reverse complement strand
CTGTGGCAGCGTCCCCGTCGCCACGACGGCGTCCGGCGGCGGCTCGAGCGTCCACTCCGTCGGCAACATGACGCCGCGGCTCGCCGCATCGGAGGCCGCGCTCGCGACCAGCAGGCCGGCGGCCACGAAGAGGAACGAACGTCCTAGGCGCATCGAGCGTCCGGCGACGTCGGCGCCGTGTTAGATCGCCGCCCGCCGCCTCGGCAGAAGCCGCCAAGCCAGTAGCGCGACGATTACGAACGTAATCGCTGCGAAGCCCTCGTGAACGCCGGAGAGGTAGCGGTGATCGATGAAGCGGCAGCCGTAATTCGTGCCGCCCATGCCCATGGCGGCGATTCCGTAAGCTAGGTGCAGCCGCCGCTTCGGGTCGACGGCGCTACCGAAGAGCGAAGGGCCGTTCCCATGCCGCGCGACGAGCCAGCGCACGATGACGAACGTGCCGAGTGCGAAACAGAGCGTCCCGGTCGCGGCTCCCCACGCAATGTCGAACGCGCGCGATCCTTCGAGCATATGCCGGTCTTGCCCAAAAGCCGGGCACGTCCTACGCGCGGCCGCCGGCGCCGTCCTTCCCGTGCATGCCTGCAGCCTCGCCGTCGCGAACTGCGGCGGCTATGGAACTCAGCGAGTCCGTCGTCTTTGCCGGAGGACGATTTCAGCGCTACGACGATGCCCGGGTCGGCTTGCTCACGCACGGTCTCAATTACGGCACCGGTTGTTTCGAGGGGATTCGCGGCTATTGGAACGCCGAAGACGGCGAATTGTACCTCCTGCAATTGCGCGAGCATTACGAGCGGCTGCACGCCTCGGCCCGGATTCTGATGATGAAGCTTCCGCACGGCGTCGACGAGCTGATCGAGCTCACGCTCGATCTCTGCGCGCGCAACCGTTTCGAGGAGAACATCTACGTCCGGCCGCTCATCTATAAAGCGGCGGAGGACGTCGGCGTGCGCCTGACCGGCGTCCCCGACGCGTTCACGATCTGCGCGCTGCCCTTCGGCAAGTATTTCGACGCGGCGACGGGGTTGCGTTGCTGCGTGAGCTCGTGGCGGCGCATCGACGATACGATGGCGCCCGCGCGCGCGAAGATTACGGGAGCGTACATCAACTCGGCGCTAGCGAAAAGCGAGGCGCAAATGAACGGGTTCGACGAAGCGATCCTGCTCTCGCACGACGGCCACGTCGCCGAAGGGTCCGCGGCCAATCTCTTTCTCGTGCGCAACGGCGTCCTCTTCACGCCCGACGCCACGCAGAACGTCCTCGAAGGCATCACGCGCCGGACGGTCATCGCGCTCGCCGCGAACGAACTCGGCCTCACGATCGTCGAACGCGCCCTCGACCGCAGCGAGCTCTATGTGGCGGACGAACTATTCTTATCGGGTTCGGCTGCCGGAATAACGTACATCAACTCGGTCGACCACCGCGTGGTCGGCGACGGGAATCTCGGTCCGGTTACGCGCGCGCTCGCGGGGTATTTCGAACGTCTGACGCTGGGCCGCGAGCCCGCCTATCGCGGCTACGTCACGCCGACGTACGCGGGACGGCGAGCCGCGTTCGCCGGCTAGCAGCGGACGTTAGGGAGCGTCGGCCGCGGGCGCGCCCGCCCCGCTGTTCCACATCGCTTCGTCGGGTGCGGTCAGGCCCGCCGCATCGAGACCCGCCGGCGCAGCGACCGGAAAGGCGGCGATCCCTTCGCTTTCGCGCCAACTGGCGAAGCGCGAGAAGCCGTCGTAAGCGGCGCGCGAAACCTTGTGAATCCAATCGCGCCCGAGGTCGAGATCGGGCAGCTGCGTCGTCATCACCGCGATGACGTAAGGCTCGCCGTCCTGATAGACGATCCCGACGTCGTTGAGGGTGTCGTGCAGCGAACCCGTCTTGTGCGCGATCCGCACGTTCTTCGGCAGCGGTTCGGGAAGCAGGCCGTTGTGCGTCTGGCCGGTGAGGATCGCGAGCATCTCGCGCGAGGACCACTCGTCCACGAGCCGGTCGCGCGCGATGTTGTCCAGTAGCGAAACCATGTCGTGCGGGCTCGTCCGCAGCGCGTAACGGATCGTGTCGGTCTCGGAGCGGATATAATCGCCGAGATACGTCCGGCGCAGGCCGAGCGCGGCCATCGTGGCGTTGATGTGCGTCCGGCCGACGCGGCGAATGAGCATGTTCGTCGCGGTGTTGTCGCTGCGCGTGATCATGAGCCACAGCAGCTGCTTGATCGTATAGCGCGTCCCGGGCTCGGCGTCGGCGAGGTCGCCCCAACCCCAGTCGCGGTCGCGCGCCTGCAGATGCACGGCGCTATCGAGATCGAGCCGGCCGAGTTCCATCTGGCGGAAGACCTCGACCATCACCGGGATTTTAATCGTCGAAGCGGCGGGCAAGCTCGCACCGGCGTTCACGCCCGACGTCAAACCGGTCGCTAAATCCTCGACCGCTATCCCCACGCGGCCCGGCGCGTGTGCCGACATCGCGGACAATTGCAATTGCAACGCCGCGAGCGGTAAGGGCAGCGGAACTCCGGCGCGCGCGACCGCGGGAAAGGCGAGTACCAAGGCGACGAAACCGAGGCCTATACCGCGACGGAAAAGTCTCATTATCGTACGTATCGTAAACGCTATCGCGGCACTTTAACCTTTAAACGTTTGTCCGAAGCGCGGCGCGCGCTACGCATCGAGCGGGACGCCGTCCGCCGCCGGTGCACGGGCACGCCCGGTAATTCCCGTCAAGGCCGCGAGCGCCGCGAGGTACGGCAGCGCCTGCATCAACTCGCGCGGGATCCCCGCCCGTTGCAGACTGAATTGCAGCGCGGAGAGCGCGCCGAACGCGACCGCGGCCGCCGTCGCGCCGAGCGGCGTCCAGCGGCCGAAGATGACGGCCGCGAGCGCGATGAAGCCGCGGCCGGCGCTCATCCCGTCCGAAACCAGATCGAGTTCCCCTAAGGACAGAACGACGCCGCCGGCGCCCGCGAGCGCGCCGCCCGCGACCGTCGCGATGATCCGCACCCGCGCCGGGTCGACGCCCGCCGACCGGACGGCCCGCGGATTCTCGCCGCACGCGCGCAGGCGCAACCCCCAGGCGGTTCTCGAGAGGAGCACGTGCGTGACGGCGGCGGCGGCGAAAGCGCACGCGATAAGCGCTACCTCACCCCCGGCGCCGAGCGCGTGCACCTCGGGCGAGGCGCCGGGCTGGCCGAACACGATCACGAGCGCGAAGGCGCTGCCGCCCGCGGCGACGAGGTTGAGACCGGTTCCGGCGACGATCTGATCGGCGCCGAAACGCGTCGCCGCGACCCCGAGCAGCGCGCAGAGGATCGCCCCGGCGACGATCCCCGCGGCGAGGCCGAGAAGCGCGCTGCCGCTCGCATACGAGACGGCGACGGCCGCGAAGGCGCCGCTCGTCAGCGCACCTTCGAGGGCGATGTTGAGGATGCCGGAGCGTTCGCAGAGCACGCCGGCGAGCGCCGCGAAGATGAGCGGCGCCGCTTTGACGAGCGTGAGCCCTAGAAACGCGATAACGACGCTCAGCGGCGCACCGTTACGCGGCGGCCGCGACGGGGTTGGTCGTCGCGAACCGCCGGGCCGCGAGCCCGAGCACGATCACGCCTTCGACGAAGGTCACGGCATCTTTGGGGACGTGCGCGAGCGCCTGCATCCAGAGGCTGCCGCTCTGCAGAATGCCGAACGCGAACGCCGCCACGACGATGCGGAGCGGATCGAGCTCGCCGACGAGCGCGACCGCGATCGCGATGAAGCCGTAGCCCGGCGAGAGCTCGACGTTGAACCGGTGTAGAA
>CAXUFI010000261.1:0-260 GCA_964250245.1 uncultured bacterium | reverse complement strand
CTCGGCTTGCCGCGCCCGGAGAACCGCTTCTTCGCCGAGCGCCGCGCCGCCGAGGCCGGCGATCGCGCCCGAGAGCGTCATCGCGACGAGCGCCGTGCGCCGCAGATCGATCCCCGCCCGTAAGGCGGCGGCGGGCGCTTCACCGGCCGCGCGCAGATCGTAGCCGAACACCGTGCGCGAGAAGATGTATGCGAGCGCGGCCGCGAGCGCGAGTCCGAGTGCGAGCGAGACGGAGAGCCGCGTATCGGGGACGAGGGTCG
>CAXUFI010000260.1:0-4055 GCA_964250245.1 uncultured bacterium | reverse complement strand
GCGCGCGGGCTCCGGCGCCGCGACCGCCGCGAGCAGGCGCGCGTCGTACGCCGCGCGCGTTTCGGCGCGCCGGCCCCACGCGACGAGCACGCTCGTGACGCCCGCGTCCCGCGCGCGCTGCACGACGCGCGACTGCGGGACGTTGCACACCAGCGCCGCGACGTCGAGCGGTAGCGTGCCGCTCCGGCCGTCGAGCACGGCTTGAAGATTCGAGCCGCTGCCCGACGCGAGGACGGTCGTCCGGTACCGCCGGCCGCGATCGAGTTCGAACTCCGCGGCGAGGCGCGCCCCCCCCGGGCGCCGCGGATAGCTTCGCAGCGCGGGCGACCCGACGACGGGCACGAGCGCCTGCCGGTACGCGCGTTCGCGTAACGAGAACAGCGCCGCATGCAACAGGACCGTACCGATGCCGCGCCGGCGTGCGCGCGCGACGACGCCGAACGGTCCGAAGACGCCGACCGACGCGTCGTCCTGCCAAGCCCGCAACCAAAAAAAGCGTAAGCCTTGCGGATCGTACGCGCAGAAACCGAGCGGGCCGGTCGCGTCTTCGGCGAGCCAGCAACCGCCGGCGGCCGCTTCGCTCGACCACGTACCGCCGAACTCGGCGTCGATCCAGGAGAGGATCCGCTCCGGCGTGCGCGGTTCGCGATGGACGTAGACGCCGCGCGCGTCGAGCGCTTCGAGTTCGCGATGCAGCGCGGCTTGCGAGAAGCGCGGATCGTCGAGCGACGCCAGCAGATTAGCGACGCGCAGTGCGATCCTCGTACGCGCGGCGGGCGGCGTGCACGATGACCTGCGCTTCGTCCGGGCCGCGCCGCTCGACCCAGCCGACGATCGCGGCGCCGCGCCAAGCGTTCTTCGCTTTCTCGGCATCCGCGAGCGGCACGATCAGCGTGTAGCCGATCCCCATGTTGAACGTCCGGTACCGTTCGTCGTGCCCGAGATCGCCGCGCGCGATCAGTTCGGCTTGCAACGGCGGGACGCGCCAGCGCGACTGCTCGAAAACGGCCTTGCAATCCGGCGGCAGCGTCCGCGGCACGTTATCGAGCAGCCCGCCGCCGGTAATGTGCGCCATCGCCTTCACGTCGGCGACGGCTGCGATCGCGCGCACCGCGGCGTAATACGACGGGTGTTCGGCGAGTAAGGCGTCGAGCAGCGTGACGCCGCCGCCGTCGCGCAGCGGCGCGTTCCATTCCTCCGGCGGCAGCAGGCGTCGCGCGAGCGAATAGCCGTTGGTGTGCAGACCGATCGCGGGCAGACCGAGAATCGGATCGCCCGGCCGCACGCGCGCGGGATCCGGCAGCGCGGCGCGCTCCGTGACGCCCACGATCGTCCCGGCGAGATCGAAGTGCGCCGGATCGTAGAGCCCGGGCATCTCCGCGGTCTCGCCGCCGAGCAGCGCGCAATCGTGCGCGCGGCACGCCTTCTGCACGCCCGCGACGATCTCGCCCGCCACCGCCGGATCGAGCTTGCCGACGGCGAGGTAATCCAGAAAGAATAACGGCTTCGCATTGGCGACGAGGATGTCGTTGACGCAATGATTGACGAGGTCGGAGCCGACCGTTCCGTACCGGCGCGCTTGCGCGGCGATCAAAATCTTCGTGCCGACGCCGTCGGTCGAAGCGACGAGCAGCCGGCGCTCGTCGCCGGGCAATTCGAAGAGCCCGCCGAAGCCGCCGAGCGCTTCGAGCTGCTTCGGATGCCGCCAGGCCGCCGTCAGCTCGCGGTATTTTCCGACCGCCGCCGTGCCGGCCGCGATGTCGACACCCGCGCGGGTATAGGCGTCCTCGGCTCGCGTCGTCGCGCCGTCCGCAGACAGGGGCGACTTTCCGCCTCGCACAACTTCGCCCGAGTCATCCATCGGCTTCGCCGTTCCACTCGTCGAAAGGTTCGTCATGCAAATCGAAGTTACGCCGGGCGCGCCGGCAGCGCTCACTGCCGGAGCTCTCGTCGTGCCCGTCTTCGCCGACGGCCGGCTCGACGGCGCCGCGGAAGCGGCGAACGCCGCGCTCGGCGGTGCGCTGGCCGAAGTCCTGGCGTCGGGCGAAATAAAAGGTGCGGCGAACGAAACCGCGCTGCTGCATGCAGCCACGCAAGCGACGAAACGGATCCTCGTCGTCGGCCTCGGCGAGCGGGCGAAATTCGAACCGGCCGCACTCGCCAAATATGCCGGGACCGCCGTACGCCATCTCGGCAAACGCAACGTCAAGGACATCGCGTTCGCGCTGCCGCTCGAAGCCGCGCATCACACCGCTCGCGCGGCCGAATACATCATCGAAGGCGCGCTCGGCGGAACGATCGATTCGACGACCTATCGCACCGAACCCGATAAGCCGATCGCGCTCGACCGCGTCACCCTGGTCGCAACGGCCGGCGCGCACGAGTTCGACCGGTCCGCACTCGAGGCCGGCGCCGAACGCGGGCGCATCATCGGCGAAGCCGTCAACTTAGCGCGCATCCTCGCCCTCACGCCGGCCAACGACATGACGCCGACGCATATGGCGTTTCAAGCCGAATCCGTGGCGACGGCCTACGGGCTCACGTATCACGCGCTCGACGAGGCACAGATGCTCGAGAAGGGAATGGGCTCGATCCTCGGCGTCTCGCGCGGCAGCGACGAACCGGCGCGGATGATCGTCCTGGAATACGCGGGCGATCCCGGTTCGACGGAAAAGCTCGCGCTCGTCGGCAAGGGCTTAACGTTCGACTCGGGCGGCATCTCGATTAAACCGGCCGAGAATATGCACGAGATGAAGTACGACATGTGCGGCGGCGCGGGCGTCATCGCGGCGATGGCGGCGATCGCGCAGCTCAAGCCCAAAGCGAACGTTCTCGGCGTCGTGCCGTCGAGCGAGAATTTGCCGGGCCCGCGCGCGATGAAGCCGGGCGATATCTTGCGCGCGATGAACGGTAAGACGATCGAGGTCATCAACACCGACGCCGAAGGACGGCTCATTCTCGCCGACGCGCTCTGCTATGCGCGCGAACTCGGCGCGACGAAGATCGTCGATGCCGCGACGCTGACGGGAGCGATGGTCGTCACGCTCGGTCATAGTGCGACGGGCACGATCGCGAACGACGACGCGTTCCGCGATCATTTCCTGGCCGTCGCGAAGCAGACGACGGAACGCTACTGGCCGTTGCCGTTGTATGACGAATTCTCGACGACGGTGAAGTCCGAGATCGCCGATTTGCGGAACTCGACCGGGCGGCCAGCCGGGAGTTTAACGGCGGCCGCGTTCCTCAAAGCGTTCGTCGGCGAAACGCCGTGGATTCACCTCGACATCGCCGGAACCGCATACACGGAAGCCGAGACGTCGTATCTCGCGAAAGGCCCGACCGGCTACCCCGTGCGCGCCTTCGTCGCCCTCGCCGAAGACGCCGCGAAATCGCCCCACGCGACCAACGGCGCCGTTCCCGCCAAGGTCTCCGTGAACTGACGGACCGCCGCTAAAAGCGGCGACGCGCCTGGATTTGATCGTTCAGGACGCGGGTCTCGAATTGCGCGAGGGGGAAAGCGGGCGGGCCTTCGAGGACCGCCCCGCTCCCCAGATCGAAGCGGCCGGCATGCCACGGGCAGACGACGCAGCCATCTTCGAAGCTGCCCTCGCCGAGCGGCGCGCCGCGGTGCGAGCAGACGGCGGAGATCGCCCGGATCGCGCCGTCGGCATCGCGCGATAACAAGATCGGAATCCCCGCGAGGTCGGCCGTCTTCGGCTCGAAGCCGAGTTCGTTTGCGGACAGTACCGATACGAAATCTTCCGGCGGTTCGATCGGAACGGCCGTGTGCCGCACGCCGATCTGATGACCGAGCGAGAGTTCTCCGCCGAGATACGCGCCGGCGGACGTGATGACGTAACCGGCGAGCGCCGCGAAGATGCCGGCGCGCCGCCGGCCGGCGAGGCGCAGACCCAGCGCTCCCGCGTACAGCGCGACCGCGACGGCGTTGGTCAGCGCGTGCGCCATGCCGAGCCGCTTCGGCTCGTCTTTGGTATCGGACCATTCGGCGAGTCCCGTGGCGAGCGAGCCGAGGGCGCCGGCGGGCCCGACGCCGA
>CAXUFI010000259.1:792-4055 GCA_964250245.1 uncultured bacterium | reverse complement strand
GGCGCGGGCCGATCGCGGAGTTCGGCATCGGGACGCAAAAGGTCGTCGAGACGGCGCAGGCGCTGTTCCCGCAAGCGCGGATCGTCCGCCTGGATTCCGATACGACGACGCGCGTCGGCGATCACGCGCGGCTCCTGGACGAGTTCGCCGAGCGCGGCGATATCCTCGTCGGCACGCAGATGGTCGCCAAAGGGCTCGATTTCGCCGCCGTCACGCTCGCAGCGATCGTCGCCGCGGACCTCGGCTTGCACGTGCCCGACTTCCGCGCCGCCGAGCGAACGTTCGCGCTCGTCACGCAGGTCGCGGGCCGCAGCGGCCGCGCGAGCGCGGGCGAGGCGATCGTGCAAACGTACTCGCCGCGTCATCCCGCGATCGTCTGCGCCGCGCGCCACGATTATGACGGGTTCGCGCGCGGGGAACTGGACGTGCGGCGCGAGCTGCGCTACCCGCCGTTCGCGGAGCTGACGTACCTCGGGATCATCGGCCGCGAGCGCAGCGCGGTCGTCGCGGCGGCCGAGCGCTACGCCGCGCTCTTGCGCTCGTTCGGCGAAGCCGAAGTGCTCGGGCCCGCGCCATATGCGATCGCGCGCGCGAACGACGAGTGGCGCTACCGGATCGCCCTCAAATACGCCTCCGGCCCCGGCGTGCGCGCGTACCTGCGCGATACGCTGCGCGAACTCGCGCGCGCGGACGGCGGCGTGCGGCTGGCAATCAACGTCGATCCGTAAGGCGTTCGGAAGCCGCGGCCGGCGGGGTATACGGTCGGCATGGCGATTGAAAACGAACCCGAGTCCGTAAACGTCGATCCGACGAGCCCGTTACCGGCGGTGCCGACGCCCGACCAGACGCGCACCGACGGAATGATCCCCGATCCCGGGACGCTCGCGCGCGCCGACACGGCGGGGCTCGTCGAGAACCGCAAGCGGACGGGCAACCTAACCGGCATGTAGATCCGCTCCACTGCGGACGCTCGAAATCTTACGCGCGCACCTCGGTGAGCCGCTCGCGTCGTCGTTCTTCAAAGACGCGATGGGGCGGTCCGCCGGGGTTGCCCGCTGGCGGCATAACGGAACGCGGATCGATCTGCGTCAAATCGATTCCGTACAAGTCGTCTTCAACGTGTCCGGCGGCCACAGCGTCGAGTTGACGTCCGCGGCCGGCTCCGTCGCGCAGACGGTCGATGCGGGTTCGATTGCGCTGGTCTCGCGGGGCAGTCCCGCGACCGTCAACGTCTGCGGCGCGGCCGACGTATTACAGTTCGCGATCGACGGCAGACGATTCCCGAACCTCGCCGGCCGTCGGAAACGTTCCGGCTCCGTCCTTACAAATGCCGCCCGCTCGGCCTGCAGCATTGCTGCCGTCCGAGCACTCGTCGCGCTCGAACGAGACGAGGACCGAAGTTCGCCGGCGCTTCGCCGGCTCGTCGAAAGCGTCGCGTGGAGCATCGCTCAGCCGTTTCGCGACGTTGCCGACGAGCCCGAACGATCGCCGCTCGTGCGAAGGCGCGTGAGCGATTTCGTCGAGGCTCGCCTAACCTCCGGAAGGATGCCGACGACCGCGGAGATGGCCGGTATCGCGGGGTACAGCGCCGATCATTTCGCTGCGCTGTTTCGCCGTTGCGAGGGGTCGACTCCGCATTCGTACGTGAACGGCCGCCGGCTCGACCGCGCCATCACGATGCTGTTGAGCACGGACATGCGCTTGAGCGAGATCGGAGATTCCCTCGGCTTCGGCTCGCCGTCCCACTTCACCAGCGCTTTTCATACGTTTGCCGGAGTGACGCCCGGAGCGGTGCGAGCCGCCGCTCGGCGATAGCCCGAGCGGGTTCGACGCTCTTCGCGGATTTCTGATATCGCCTCTGACGCCCGGCCGTTTACCATCGATTCCACGTGTTGCGCGAGCCGCTCGTAAGGAGAACGTGATGAACTACGCTACGCTCGGGCGGATAACCCTGTCGACCGTGGCGGCCTGGACGGCCGTCGGCAGCTTCGTCTTCGATTGGAACGACACGCACGTCAAGAACCCGAACTGGCCGCCGCATGCGAAGTTTCATAACGCTCAAACGATGTCGACGGGAGTGTTGCTCGCGCTCTCGACCGTCTTCTTCACCTGGCGACGCGGAGGCGACCGAGCGACGAACGTCACCGCCGCGGCACTGTTTGCCGGGAATTACTGGTTGACGCAGTTCGTCTCGGCCTGGTTTCCGGGCGCGGCTTGGACCGATCCCGAATTTCTAAAACCGGGCGAACGGCTCGACGCACCGTTTCCGCCTCAGCGCCGCGTCGACATCGGCGCAACGATCGTCGTTGCCGCGGCGACCCTGCTCATGTGGCCGAGGTCGGCGTAACCGGGCGCCTACGCCCGGCCGCGCCGTTTACTTTTTCGCGCCGCTCTTTTTGCGTGCGGTGCGGCTCGTTACGGGAGCCGCCGCGGCGGCGGCGGCGGCAGCCGCGCTCACTTTAATCGCCTTAACGAGCCGCGACTTTTTGCGGGCGGCCTTATTCGGATGGATGATCCCTTTTTGGGCGGCCTTATCGAGCTGGCTCTCGACCGCCGGCGCCTGCGCCGCGTCGCCCGAAATCTTCGCCTTCTTGAACAGCGTCTTGAGCCGCGTTTTTACGTCCCGATTGCGCAGTTCGCGCTTGTCGGACTGACGGACCCACTTCTCGGCGGCTTTGATATTCGGCAACGAGCTCTCCACGTAGCGGACGCACGGGCGCGAGGCCGGTCGGCCCCGGGCACGCGCGGCAGCATACCATAAGCGCGCTCCGGCGTCCAGCCGCGCGTTGCCGGCGGACCTACGCCGGCACGAATTTCGCCCGGCGCGCATCTTCCCGGCCGAGGATCGCCAGGTAACTCGCATAGCGGCTGGCGGCGATGGTGCCGGTCGCGACGGCGGCCCGTACGCCGCAGCCGGGTTCGGTCCGGTGGCGGCAATCGTCGAACCGGCAGCCGGTGCCGGGGGCCGCGAATTCGATGAAGCCGAGCGCGAGTTCGTCGTCGGTCGCCGCGCTCAATTCGAATTCGCCCACTCCGGGGCTATCGATCAGGAACCCGGCGGCGAAGCGGTGGAGACGGCCCGTGGTCGTCGTCTGCTTTCCGCGGCCGATCTTCGAGACGTCGCCGACGTCGGCTTCGCCGCCGAGGGCGCGAAAGAGCGAACTCTTGCCGACGCCGGACTGCCCGATGAGCAGCGTCGCCGCGCCTTCGAAGGCCGTGCGCAGCGCGCCGAGGCCGGCCGCCGTGCGCGGGTCGAGCGCGAC
>CAXUFI010000259.1:0-782 GCA_964250245.1 uncultured bacterium | reverse complement strand
TACCCGAGCCCCGTGTAGAGCCGTAGCAGCGCGCCGGCGTCGACCCCGGCGAGCGCGCCGAGATCGGGCTTGGTGAAGATGAGCTGCGCCCGCAGCCCGTAGATTTCGCCGAACGCGAGCAGCTCGTCGATCATTTCGAGATGCAGTGCCGGGCGCGCGAGCGCGGCCACGATCGCGATCGCATCGATATTCGCCGCCATCGTTTTCGTTCTGCCGCCCGCCGTCGTGCGTTCGAGCGCGAAACTGCGCGGTTCGCGCGCGATGACGACCACGCGTTCCGCGTCGAGCGGGACCGCCCGTACCAGATCGCCCGGCACGAGGAAGAGGCGTTCCTCGCCTTTGCGAATCGAAGCGAGCCGTAGCTGCGTCTCGTCTTCGAACGCGAGCCAAGCCGCGTTTCGGCCGACGCTCACGATGCGCGCGCGGCGTCCCGAGCCCTCGGTCACCGCATGAGTACAGCCGCGAGTGGTATAACGATGCGAAAGCCTTCGGTCGCAAGGGAAAGACGTGAAACGGTTCGCCAGCGTTCGGTTCGACGGCGTGCTCGGCCCGAGCGAACGTGAAGCTGCGACGCGCCCGTACGTTTCGGCCGGGGCGACGGTCACATCCTGGGAGACGACGGGCAGCCGCAGTTATGCGACGCTCGCCGTAGCAGCCGGGCCGGCGCCGCCGGCGCTCGCCGTGCTGCGCGTCGAACCGGAGGCGAAGCGGCTGTTGCCGTCCGTACGGGCGGCCCTCGGCGGGGCCGGGGCGCCGGCCGGGATCGGCGACGTGTACGCGGC
>CAXUFI010000258.1:0-4063 GCA_964250245.1 uncultured bacterium | reverse complement strand
CCCGTTCGACGCCGCCACCGTCTCGCTGGCGGAGGCGGTCGCGCGGGTGGGCGGCATCGTAGGTTCTTCGCATGTGCTCGACCGAGACGTGCGTGTAGATTTGCGTGGTGGCAAGGCTTTCGTGACCGAGCAGCTCCTTGATCGTCATGATGTCGGCGCCGTGTTCTAGAAGATGCGTCGCGAACGAGTGGCGCATGGCGTGCGGCGTGGCGCGGACGGCGAGGCCGCTGAGTTTCTCCACGTTCTTAACGACGACCCAGATCGCGCGAACGCCGAGCCGCGCGCCGCGCCGGCCGACGAAGAACGCGAGGTCGCTCGTCCGGGGCCGCAACCCCAGGTACGCGCGCATCGCGTCCGCCGCGGCCGCGTTGATGAGCACCGTGCGTTGTTTATTGCCCTTGCCGGTAACGCGCATGAGGCGCCGGTCGAGGTCGACGTCGGCGAGATCGAGCGCCGCAACTTCGGCCCGGCGGCAGCCGCTGGCGTACAGGACCTCGAGGATCGCGCGGTCGCGCAAGCGTTGAAAGTCGGTCCGCCCGGCGGCGGGCGGCGTGGCGAAGAGCTTCGCGATCTCGTCCTCACGGAGCACGTTCGGCAGTCGCCGCGGCAGCTTGGGAGCGTCGATGCCGGCGAGCGGGTCGTCCATCCGCTGCCCTTCGACGATCAGATAGCGATAAAAGCGGCGCAGCGCGACGAGTTTTCGGCGAATGGCGGCCGGCTTATAGCGCCGCTTCGCGGCGAGTTCGAGCACGAAGGCTTTGACGGCGGCGCGCGTCGCCGCCGCCGGCTCGCCCTGGAGAAACTTCGCGAAGAGCTCGAGGTCGCGCGCGTAGGCCTCGCAGGTTCGCGGCGAGCGACCGCGCGCGAAGTGGAGGTCGCTGACGAACGCGGCGATCGTGCGGTCGGCCGGCAGATAGAGCGTGTCTTCGGTCCGGGCGCCGCCGCGCCGCTCGAGCGAGCCGGCCATCTTCCCTCACAACGCATTCACATCCTAGAATCGTAGTTTCATGATTCAGACTTGGCTGTGAGTAACCTGCCCTCGTCGAGCGACGGGCGGCGCGTCGTGCAGCACGACGCTCGCCCCGCTCCGGCAGTATGCTTGCTTTCCGGCGAGGCCGCAGCCGCGCAAGCGCGAAGCGGCTACCGCTCATGCCGGTCGCGACACCCCGCCGTTTCGTCGCGAGGCCGGCCGTGGTACCCGTCTAACGGCTCGTCGGAGAAGCGGTGCGCCGGGTCGCTGACGCCCGGGCGGGATCCGCTTCCCGTAGCCTCGCGAAATCGGCGTAGCGCGACGCGGGGAGCGAGCTAAGACGTAGCGGAAGCGAACACCTTTGTTCTTGTGTTGCGTGGCGGCCATCACGCTTGCAGCGCCGTCTCGAGGAGTCGATACGGGTAGTGCCAAGCTGATGGGGCGCCTTTTTCGGGCGTGTCAAGGAGTACGAAGGAACTGATGACGACCGATTTGCGTGATTTCCTCGCGCTTCCGTATGCCGAGCTGGAAGAACTTAATCTGGCTGCTAAGGAACAGCGCAGGAACCGCGTGCCGCTGCACAAGCTCCAGGAAGAGCGGCTCAAATACCTCACGGATGAGAAGCGAATCAAAGCCGTGACCGTGCTGTTCAGCGATCTCGAGGGCCGGCTGCACATGCTCGATTACGACAAGAAGTTTCTCGTGAAGTCGAGCGACAATCTGACCTTCGACGGCTCGTCGATCCGCGGGTTCACCGCGCAGAAAGAGAGCGACCTGCGGCTCTTCATCGACTGGGGCGCGTTCTACTGGGCACCCTCCGACGTTTTCGGCGAGGGTAAGGTTCTGGTCTTCGGCACCGTCGTCGATAAAGACGGCTCACCCTTCTCGGCCGACCTCCGCGGCATGCTCGCAAACTATTCGGCGAGCTTCTTCGAAAAGGAAGGCTACGAACTTAACGCCGCTAACGAAATCGAAGGTTTCGTGTTCGCGGGAATCGATGCCGAACAACGATTCCACGAGACCAAGGGGTTCGAATACGTCAACACCGGCGGCTACTATCACTCCTTACCGGGTGACCCGCTGCGCGGCTTCATCGATACCGTCGCCGAAGTGCAACGCGCGATGGGCTTCGAGAATGAGAAAGACCATCCCGAGGTCGCACCCTCGCAATTCGAAATTAATTATTCGTACGGTGAGGCGACCGCGGCCGCCGATACGATTCAACTCTACAAGCTGATCTGCCGTCAAGTCGCGACCAAAATGGGACTCTCGGCGAGCTTCCTGCCCAAACCCGTCGTCGGCGTCAACGGCAGCGGCATGCACACCAACGTTTCGATCTCGAAGGGCGGCACGAACCTCTTTTGGGACGCCGACGGTGAAGAGAAACTCAGCAACTTCGGCTGGCAATTCATCGACCGTATCCTCACGCACGGCAGCGACACGTGCCTGGTATTCAACGCGAGCGTCAACGCGTATCGCCGGCTCGATCCGCATTTCGAAGCGCCCAACCAGATTAAAGCATCGGCCGTCGACCGCGGGTCGATGGTGCGCGTGCCGATCGGCAACGCGAGGAGCGCGCGCGTCGAAGTGCGCTCGGTCGGTCCCGACGCGAACCCCTACCTCGCGCTGCTCACCGTCTTCAAGACCGGTCTCGAGGGCGACATCAGCGATATGCCGAACCTGCGTCAAGCGAGTCGCTATCTACCGGATAACATTTACGACGCGCTCGATCTGTTCCGGCAATCGGAGTGGACGACGAAACTCTTCGGCGAAGACGTCAAAGGCCGTTACGCGGAACTCAAGCAGGGCAGCGCCGATCGTTGTCCGCGGCTCCTCGGCACGTTCGTGAAACCCGAGGAAGTCATGTACCATCACGAAGTCTACAACCAGTATCTCTGGAATCTGTTCTAGTCCGGTGAGCCGCAGATGGCTTACGTCATCTACGGCTCGCCACATTATAAGAACGTTTGCCGCTTGCGGTTAAAGTAGCGCCGGACCGTACGCCGGCGCCGGAAACGACCGCCGGCGGGAGAGAACACGTCCGGCTCGAGCCGCTCGAAATCACCAGGCACCACCCTTGGAGCGATTGCGAGCCGGACCGACTGCGAATGCCGTGAGGAGAACGTCCATGACTTGCCCGACCTGTCAGGCAACGCTCGTTCCCGGAGCGAAGTTCTGTGCGAATTGCGGCGCGCCCGCGGCTCAGGTCACGCAGATCGGAACGTACGCCGAACCCGTTCCCGAAAGCGACAACCCGAAAGAGCCGATCGTGCTCGGCGACATGCGGATTAAGGTCGAGGGCGAGCTCGTGCCCGTCGTCGACGTCGAACTCGGGGTGCAGCAGACGGTCTACTTCGAGCACCACATCCTGCTGTGGAAGCAACCCGGCGTCACGCTCGGGTTCATGGGTCTGCAGAACGCGGCGAAGCGAATCTTCGCGGGGTTGCAGATTTTTATTTCGACGGCGCGCGGGCCGGGGAATATCGCGTTCTCGCGCGAGGCGCCGGGCCAAGTCGTCGCGCTACGCCTGCGGCCGGGTCAAGCCGTCGACGTGCGCGAGCACCAGTTTCTCCTCGCGACGAGCAACGTCGATTACAGCTTCTATTGGGAAACCGGGATCGCCAACGTCATCTTCGCGCGGACGGGTCTGTTCGTCGATCGCTTCGTGGCGAAGGCCGGTGAAGGGGTCGTGCTGCTGCACGGCTACGGCAACGTCTTCGAGAAGGTCTTGCAGCCCGGTGAGATGCTCGACGTCGAGCCCGGCGCCTGGCTGTGGAAAGATTCCCAGGTGCGCATGGACACGGTCTCCGTGCTCTCGAGCCAAGGCGCGGGCGGGCTGCTCGGAGCACTCGGCGCGTTTGTCGGCGGCGCGGCGCTACAGCTCAATCGCTTTTACGGGCCGGGTCGGCTCGGTCTCCAATCGATGACGTATCACGAACCGGCCGTCGAAGGCGCGACGCAAACCGGCGGCACGAGCAACATCGGCAACGCGCTCGGTTCGCTCTTCAATAACCGGCAATAGCCGATCGCCGCAATACGCCGTCTCTCGCACGCGTCCGTCGCTCTGGCCGCCGTGCTCGCGCTGCCGGCGGC
>CAXUFI010000257.1:0-4081 GCA_964250245.1 uncultured bacterium | reverse complement strand
GTCCGATCGCGAGCGCGAAGGCGAACCCCGCGCGCACCGTAGCGGGCACGTCGGGATGCGAGAAGCCGGGTGCTCGAAAAACGAAACCGGCGCAGCGCGCGAAGACGAGCAACTCGCCGTCGCTCACGCTCCGCCGCGCACGATCTGCGGCAGCATCAGGATCGCTTCACGGAATAGCGACGCGCATAACCCGAGCGCGAACGATCCGAAGAGCGCGACCATCGTTACGACGGCGAGCATCTTCGGCAGCAGCGTCAGCGTCTGTTCCTGAACCTGGGTCGCCGCCTGCACGATGGCTACCGCCGTGCCGACCGCCGTCGCCAGCGCGAGCACCGGAAAGCAGAGCACCGCCGCGACGATCAGCGCTTCACGAATGATGCCGGCGAGAGCCTCCACCGGCGCAGCGTACGCGGGCGATGTTGCCGCCGTGCGGCGAACGTGCTG
Source organism: uncultured bacterium (assembly GCA_964250245.1). GTDB lineage: Bacteria > Vulcanimicrobiota > Vulcanimicrobiia > Vulcanimicrobiales > Vulcanimicrobiaceae > CAXTIY01. Next base: position 3,637 of record CAXUFI010000257.1, on the reverse strand, counting down.
CTAAACGAAGTGCGGCGGGCGCCGGCGGGGCGCTAGCGCGCCGCCGGAACGGGTTCCGCGATCGCGTTGGCCGCGAGCAACGCCGAGACGACGGCGCGGGTCGCCGGCGACTTGTTGAGGGTGTAAAAATGGAGTCCGGGTGCGCCCCGCGCGAGCAATTCGCGACATTGCAGCGACATGAACGCGACCCCGAGTTCTGCGACCGCTTCGGGCTGGTCGAAACGCGCTTCGAGTTCGGCGAGTAACCGCTGCGGTATCCGGCCGCCGTTCATCTTCATCATCGTGGCGATCGAATGGTAGCTCGTGATCGGCATGATCCCCGGGATGACCGGCACGTATACGCCGGCCTCGTGCAACCGGTCCACGTATGCGAAATAGTCATCGTTGTCGAAAAAGAATTGCGTGACGAGGAATTGCGCTCCGGCGGCTACCTTAAGAGCGGCCACGCGCACGTCGGCTTCGATACTGAGCGCCTCGGGATGCTTCTCGGGATACGCGCTCGCACCGATCGAGAACGAGAACTCGCGCGCGAGCAGTGCGATCAGATCCGTCGCGTAGCGAAAACCGCCTTCGATCGCCGTAAAGCCGTCGCTGCCTTTCGGTGCGTCTCCGCGCAACGCCATGATGTTCTCGATGCCGGCCGCTTGCAATTCGCGCAGCAACGCGCGCAAGTCGTCGCTCGTGCTGCCCACGCACGTGACGTGCGCCAACGGCTCGATCTCGAGCTCGTGCTTGATGCGCTTGACGACTTCGAGCGTTCGCATCCGGCTCGAGCCGCCCGCACCGTACGTTACCGAGACGAACCCCGGGTTCAAGATGCGTAGCGAGCGGACGGTCTCGATCAGGCTTTCGACGCCGGCATCGGTCTTGGGCGGAAAGAACTCGAAGGAGATACAGGGCCGCCGCTCCTGCAGCAGATCGGCAATGTGCATTGGTGGCGGTGACTTCGCCGTCGAGCCCGACACTCCGCCGCCCGGCCTCAGCGAAAGCTCGAAACGACGCCTCCGCAAACGAGCGCCCAGCCGTCGACCATGACGAAGAGGAGCAGCTTGCACGGCAATGAGACGATCGGCGGGCTGAGCATGAACATGCCGAGCCCCATGAGAATCGACGCGACGGCGAGGTCGATCGCGACGAAGGGGAGATAGAGCGCGAACCCGATGGCGAACGCGCTGCGCAATTCGCCGACGACGAAGGCCGGCAAGAGCACGGCGGGCGGCGGCTGCGCGGCAGCGGAACCGTCTTCGTGCGCGAGCCGCGCGAACAGCACGAGATCCCGCTCGTGCGTTTGGCGCAGCATGAACCCGCGCAGCGGCTCGAACGCTCGCGCGAGCATAACCGGTTGCGAGATGCGGCCGCGCGCATACGGCTCGATCGCGTCGTGCGATACGAGCGTCAACGTCGGAGTCATGATGACGAACGTCAGCACGAGCGCGAGCCCGGTCAACACGGTATTCGGCGGTAAAGACGAGGCGCCGATCGCGGAACGTACGAGCGACAGAACGACGACGATGCGCACGAACGACGTCGTCATTACGAGCAGGAACGGCGCGATCGAAACGAGCGTCAACGCCATTAAGATTTCGAGCGGCAAGCCCGTTCGCGTGCCGTGGGCGCCGAGCGATAAGAGTTGATCCACGTTTAGCTTCGCGCCGCGCGACGCGCCACGACCTCGGTAATGCGCACGCCGAAGCGATCACCGGAGGCGACGACTTCTCCGCGCGCGACGAGCCGGTTGTTTACCAGCACGTCGATCGGGCCGCCCGCGAGCCGGTCGAGTTCGACGATCGAGCCCTTTCCGAGCTTGAGCACGTCGCTGACGCGCATCGTGCAACGGCCGAGTTCCGCGCTGACGCCGAGCGAAACGTTCATCAGCAGATCGATGTTGCGGTCGTTCATCGTGGCGTCCGGGCGGAAGGCTCGCCCTCGACGACGAGCGCGTTGCGGCCGTCCTTGACGCCGCACGTTCCCTCGGCGAAGGCGACGTTGCCGAAACGCAACGAGCCCGCCGCGTCGAGCGGCGTGTCGAGCACGATCGTCGCTCCGGGCGTCAAGCGCGAGAACGCCGGTACGCCGAGCACGCCGCTGCCGAATTCGATCGTCGCTTCGAGTTCGACGTCCGCCAAGGCGGCGAGTTCGATCCGCTCGCCGATCTCTTCCGCGGGATCGCGCGAGACGGCAAAGCCGATCGCGATCCGCAGCGCGCCCGTCGTGCCGACTTCGAAATAGCTTGCGATGTCGCAGGCGGCGCGGTCGCTCGACTCGCGCGAGCTCGGGCCGAGGGTCCCGCAGAGCGCGTTGCAGAGCGGGATGAGGGCGCCCGTGAGCCGCTCGAGCGTCGCTCGCTCGATCTCCGATAGGGGATCGTGCTCGGGCCGCTGATCCTCGCCGAAGGCGAGCGCGACGAGCCGCCGCGCATCGGCCGCTCGCAGCATGACGAAGCCGTCGCAGATCCGGCCGCGCACGCGGAAGATCGTCGCCCCGTCGACGAGGACGCGCCGCTGGCTCGCGTCGGGAATCGTCGGTTCGGCGACCTCGACGTCGAGTTCGGTCGCGAGCAGGCGCGAAAGCTGCTCCCGCACGCCGTTGGCGACCAGGCACGCCGCCGACAGCGGGAGCGTCGAGCGCGCCTTAAAGAGCGCCGGCCGGACGACGCGGCCCTGCGCTTGAAGCTGCGGCGGGCCGAAGGCGAGCGCCGCGATCACTTTACGAGGTCCAAGGCGATTTTTTCGAGTTGACCGCGTCCGTGACGGGCGGCTCGCAGCGCTTCGAAACTCACGTAGGCCTCGTCCATCTTTTCGAGACCGGCGATCAGGTCGACGCGGCCCAGATCGCGGGCACGGACCGCAAGCGCCGGGAACGTGCCGTCGGCGGGGACGCCGAGCTGCGGCGCGACGCCCTGTGGGGGCCGGACGTGCATCGCATCGAGGCGCTCGGGTTGCGTGCCGGCGGGAAAGCGGGCGAGCGCGATACGGCCGAGTGCGACGCGCTCGGTGCGGCGTTCGCCCGTGCGCGGGTCGACGGCCGCGCGAGCATAACTCACGGTCCCGTCGGGTTCGACGCGCTCGTCTGCGACGCGCCCGCGCGCGCGGGGGTAGGGGTCGATGCGCAGCGAAACGAGCGAAGAGCGGTTACCGAATGCGAAACCGAGCACGGGTCTGCCGTCCCCCGCTTGCAATTCACCGCCGGCGAAGCGAAACGCTCCGTCGCGCGAATAGCCGATCTCGCCCGCCGCGTCGGGCGTCAAGACGAAGGCACCCGGCGGCAACGCGACGCTTAGGGGATCGGGACTCGGAACGGCGTGCGGGGCGCGCGTGACGTCGCCGGCGGCGGGCACGAAGCCGGCCTCGTACGCATTGCGCACGTCGGCGTTGCGCGTGTCGATGCGCTCGAGCGCGGCGGAGGTCGCCGGATCGATCATGCCGGCTCCGCGAACGTTCGCACCGACGCGCGAATCGATTCGCCGCGGGCTCGCAAATGCGCGTCGGCACAGGCGAGCGCCCGCGCGACGAGGCCGGTGTGCTTGGCGGCGCACAGTGCGATCACGTGTAGCGTCGGTCCGTCGCGGCGCAGCAACAGTTGGATGCGCGCCCCGTCGACGCCGACCGTCAAGGACGAACGAAAAGGGGGATAGCTC
>CAXUFI010000256.1:0-4092 GCA_964250245.1 uncultured bacterium | reverse complement strand
AATCAACGATTACAATAATATTTGCGCCGGCTGGCGCGGGCGCGGCCGGCCGCGCTACGTGCTTTCGCGGGGCCGGATCCTCGTCGAAGGGGACGCGTACGTCGGCGAGACGGGACGGGGCCGGCACCAAAAGTCCGCGCCCTTCTATCCCGTCGCGCTGTAAGGAGCTCGCAGGTGAACGACATCGTCACGATCGGCCTCATTCAAGCCCATCACGATACGGACGGCAGCGAGCCCGTCGAAACGCACAAGCGGGTCGCGGTCGGCAAGCACGTCGGGATGATTCGCGAGGCGGCGAAGCGCGGCGCGCAGATCGTGTGCTTGCAGGAGCTCTTTTACGGGCCGTATTTTTGCACGGAACAGAATCCGAAATGGTACGAAGCCACGGAACACGTACCCGACGGGCCGACGACGCGGCTCATGCAGGATCTCGCGCGCGAACTAGACGTCGCGCTGATCGTACCGCTCTACGAACGGACGATTTCGGGCGTGTACTACAACACCGCGGTCGTCATCGACGCGGACGGCAGCGTGCTCGGCACGTACCGCAAACACCATTTGCCGCAGGTCGCCGCGGGCCCGGCGGGCTGCGGCTTCTGGGAGAAGTACTACTTCAAACCCGGCAACGCCGGCTACGACACGTTCGCTACGAAGTATGCACGCGTCGGCGTCTACATCTGCTACGATCGCCATTTCCCCGAAGGCGCGCGCGTCCTGGGGTTGCACGGCGCGGAGATCGTCTTTAATCCGTCGGCGACCGTAGCCGGGCTTTCCGAATACCTTTGGAAGCTCGAGCAGCCCGCGCACGCCGTCGCCAACGGGTATTACGTCGGCGCGATCAATCGCGTGGGCTTCGAAACGCCGTGGAATATGGGCGAGTTTTACGGTCAATCGTACCTCGTCGATCCGCGCGGCCAATTCGTCGCCGTGGGAAGTCGGGATCGCGACGAGGTCGTGATCGGCGCGATGGACCGCCGCGTCATCGAGGAAGTCCGTAACACGTGGCAGTTTTACCGCGACCGCCGTCCGGAGACGTACGGCTCCATGGTCGAGATCTAGCGTCCCGTAGGTATCATCCTGACGGTCGCCGGCGCCGCTCGCCGGCGGAACGATTTCATCGGGTCCGGTCGGTAATGCGGCCTTCCCGGATCGAATCGAAAGTAAGCACGAAGCGCCGTCACACAGAGTCCGCTGCGTGACATGCCGGACGTAACGCGAATCGCTCTGCTTCCTTATCCTCAACCGACGTCGTTCGGAATGTTAACGGCACTCTTCATGTGTGATACGCTGGTAGCTAACCGCGGTTTACCTGCAGCGCACCGAATCGGCGAACGCCTCTCATAGGTTAGCAATATGGCCGGCCAAGCGTTTCTCCATCACGTATTCTTCTGGTTGCGAGAAGCCGGCGCGGCTCGAGACGTCGCCGACGGCTGCGTGCGGCACCTCGCGGGGATACCCGGGATCGTTCGCCTCGCCGTCGGCTTCCCCGCCGCCTCTGGCGAGCCGCCGGTGGATGGCTCCTACGGCGTCGCCCTTATCGTCGAGTTTACCGATAGCGCCGCCCACGACGCCTACGAAATTCACGCCGACCACCTTCGCTTCGTCGCCGAGTTCGGTCCGCAATTCAGCCGCGTCGTGGTCTACGACGTCGACCCCGTTCACGACACGCGGTAAGCGCCGTGCGCCGCTAGCGTCGCGGCGCTAGGCGGTGCGCCGGCTCAGGAGCGCCCGCGTCCGCGAAAGCCGATCGTGCGGATGAACGCGCACGAAAAACCCGACGAACGCGATCGCCGTGCGGAGCGAGCCGAACGCGGCGGCATAACGCCGGGCCGATTGCACGGGCGAAGGCCGCACGTAACGCTTCGTCACGACGCGCAAATCTATAACCATCAGGCCGAGCGTCTGGCCGCTAATTCCGACGAAGTCGCTTCGAGGACGGCATGTCGACGCGACGGCCGCGATCGCGCCGGCGGCGTCCCGGATGTCGTCGCAGCGCGGCAGTCCGATGCGGCCGTCGCTGCGGATGCTCGAGCCGAGCAGCCGTCCGCGGCCGAGCGACACGAGCAGCATCGCGCCGACGACCAGCAAGACGAACTCGGAGAGCGAGACGTTCGCAACGCTGAGCCCGACGAGCGCGAAGACGAACGGCGCGTCGAGCAGCGAGATCCAGAACGCGCGCCGTTCGCCCGGTACGCGCAGCGAGCCGGGGCCGGCGAAGAGGGACGCTTGGGCGTCCGGCATTCCGGCTATCGCGAAGCGGCGCCGGCCGACGTTCGTTGCAGCGCGAGCGGCGCGACGTGCTGCTCGCGCGCCTCGCGGATGCCGGCGTTATTCCAGATGTCGTGCGTCCAGGCGCCGACCGGCTTCTTCGTGATGACGGGTTCGCTGCTGCCGCTCAAGAGCACGCGGACGGTGCGTTCGGCCGAGGCGTCGTCGAGATAGCCGAGGCCGCGCGAACCGCCGGCGACGAGTTTCGCAATCTCCGTCATCATGCGCTTCTGGTGGGCGGCCGTCTGCGCGCCCGCGGTGTCGTTCGCGAGCACGATCGAAACGGCTTCGTCCTGATGGGCGATCGCGTACTGCCAGCCGCGCATCGACGCCTTCACGAAGCGTGCGAGCTTCGCCGCCATCGCCGGGTCTTTGAGCTCGGCATCCTTCGCGTACAGCCCGTCCTCGAGCGTCGCGACGCCTTCGTCCTGGTACTTAAAAACCGTCAATTGCTCGGGCTGCATCCCCGCTTCGATCAATTGCCAGTATTCGTTATAGGTCATCGTCGAGATGCACGCGGCTTGCTTCTGCAGCAGCGGGTCGACGTTGAAGCCTTGTTTGAGAACGGTGATGCCGTCGGGGCCGCCGGTCGTTTTGTATCCGAGCTTACTCATCCAGGCCAGGAACGGATACTCGTTACCCGCGTACCAAATGCCGAGCGTCTTGCCCTTGAAATCCGCCGGCGACTTGATGCCGCTATCCTTACGGCACGTCATCTCGAGACCCGACTTTTGAAAGACCTGCGCGATGTTCACGAGCGGCACGCCCTTCTCGCGCGAGGCGAGCGCCGAGGGCATCCAATCGACGTCGACGTCCGCGCCGCCCGCCGCCATAACCTGCGCGGGATTGATATCGGGGCCGCCGGGTTTAATCGTAACGTCGAGCCCGGCGTCTTTGTAAAAGCCTTTGGCCTCGGCGACGTAGTAACCGGCGAACTGCGCCTGCGCGACCCACTTCAGTTGCAGCGTCAGCCGGTCGGCGGCTGTGGCCGGGGCGGTCGCCGCGGCGAGCCCGCAAGCTACGAGGAACGCGTAGGTCATCACGCGGGTCGGCATCGGGGCGAACTCCTTATTTGGTTGCGAGCGTTGCACGTTGCGAGGGATGCCAGAAGAGGACGCGGCGCTCGAATAACGCGAGCGCGGCGAAGAAGAGCGAACCCGTTAGTGCGGCGAGCACGATCTCCGCCCAGACGACGTCGAGATCGAGCCGGGCGGCTTCGGTCGAGATGCGAAAACCCATGCCGACGATCGGCGTCCCGAAGTATTCGGCGACGATCGCGCCGATCAAGGCCAGCGTGAAATTCAGTTTTAAGGCGTTGAACACGAACGGTAGCGCCGCCGGCAAGCGCAGCGCGAGCAGCGTTTGGGCGTAGCTCGCGCCGTACGAACGCATCAAGTCGCGTTCCATCGCGTTCGTCCCGCGCAAGCCGGCGAGCGTATTGACGAGCATCGGAAAAAACGTCATCACGGCGGCGACCGCGGCCTTGGAAGGCCAGTCGAAGCCGAACCAGATGACGGCGATCGGCGCGATGCCGACGATCGGCATCGCGCCGAGCAACCCCGCGAGCGGCAGGACGCCGCGTTGCAGAAACGGCGAGCGGTCGAGCGCGAGGGCGAGGAGGAAGCCGCTCGCGCAGCCGAGCGCGTAGCCCGGCAGAACCGCCCGCAGGACCGTCTGCGGGAAGTCCACGCCGAGCAGCGGCAGGTGCTAGGCGAAAGCGACCGCGATGACGCTCGGCGCGGGTAATAAAACGCCCGGCACGGCGAAGCCGCGGCATACGATCTCCCAACAGCCGAGTATCAGGAGGCCGAAGAGCACCGGCGT
>CAXUFI010000255.1:1547-4105 GCA_964250245.1 uncultured bacterium | reverse complement strand
GGACGACGATACGGCGACGCGGATGATGCGCACGCAGATCTTGAAACGTCAGCATTACCGCGTGATCGACGTATCGAACGGACGGCTCGCCTGCGAGGCCGTAACCCGGGAACACCCCGACGTCGTGCTGCTCGATTGGGAGATGCCGGAGATGGACGGCCTCGCGGCGTTAAAGGTTCTCAAATCCGATAACGTGACGCGCGGGATCCCCGTCGTCATGCTGACGACGCAGGCGCAGATCGAAGAGCGCGTGCTCGCGATCGAGGCGGGCGTGCAAGACTTTTTGATCAAGCCCTGCCATCCGCGCGAACTCGTCGCTCGCATCGATCAGCAGCGCCGCTGGCGCAACGTCGTGGCCATCGACGTTTCTTCGGAGGCGACCGGGCGCCACTTGGCGATCGCCGAAGAGCAGGCCCTCGAACGCGTTCGCGCGGCGGCCGAACTCGACGGCTTGCGCGAATCGGCAACGCGCGATCCGCTGACCGGCGTGGCCAATCGGCTCTTGCTCGGCGACCGCTTGGAGCAGACGATTCTCTCTTCGAAGCGGCGTAAGGAACGGTTCGCGCTGCTCTTTATCGATCTCGACGGTTTTAAAGCCGTCAACGATACGCACGGCCACACGGTGGGCGACGACGTCCTCAAGATCGTCGCGACGCGCATTTTAAACGTCGTTCGTGAAAGCGACACGGTCGCGCGCATCGGCGGCGACGAGTTCATCGTCTTGGCGCCGCGCATCCTCAAGCCGGCGAACGCGGCCGAACTCGCTTCGCGGCTGGTCGAATCCTTACGGATGCCGATCCGCGTCGGCCGCACGACGGTCGCCGTCAGCGCGAGCATCGGCGTCAGCTTCTATCCGCTCGATGCCTGCGAAAGCGAGGCGCTGCTCAAGTCCGCCGACGGCGCGATGTACGCTTCCAAGCACATGGGTAAAAATCGCTTCAGTTTTGCGAGCGATACGGTTCTCACCGACGAGCGCCTCTGGAACGAGCCGCTCGTCTTCGAATAGCTGCTAGCCTTTGAGCCGTTCGTCGGGCGCTTGTTCGGGGAAGCTGAAGTCGTCGTACGAAGCGTCGGCGACGACGTGCAGGCGGCCGATGCGCAGGGGGCCGTGCAGCGTCTCCTCGTAGTGCGCGTGTTCGATCAGCCAGTGACCGGCAACCGTTGCGTAATCGGTTTGGAGCACGATATCGTCGCCGCCTTGATAGCGGACCTTCGCCGGCAGTCCGGTCGAATTATCGACGTACAGATCGCTTAAGAAAAACGTCGCATCGGGTTTGACGACGGCGCGTCTGACGAAATCGTACGGCCGTAACGTGATGTGGGTCGTACCGTCCGGCGCGTCGCTCGAATCGCTCGCGTACTGCACTTGGTACTGCCGTAACCGGAAGACGACCACGTCCGCGGACGTCGGGGCGCGGTCGGAATACCGCAGCGGCGTGACGTCGTGGACGTAGGACGTGATGTCGAAGTGTGCGCCGATCTTCCACGTCAGCGTGAAGTAGGAGAGCGCGTCGAACGCCGGCGTGATGGGGAAGCCGTGCCCGACCGCCACCCGCCCCTGCGGCAGGTCGGCGATGACGGCGCGGTCGTCTCTCGTGCGCACGCTGACGGCCCGCAGGACGTCTCGCCGGCGGCCGACCGCGGCCGCCTCGACGTGCGTCCGAACGTGGTAGACGACGTATGCCGGAGCCCGGTCCAGCGACGCCGCGGCCGCATTCGCGCAGCGTTGGAAAGCGAGATCGGGGGTGAGCATACGGCGCGTTTCGCGGCGCGCGCGGCGATCTTTCTCGCGGAGGCCCGTCCGGAGCCGCTGCGAATGGTCGGCACGTATGAGTGAGCGCGACGCGACTCCCGGCGTGCTGTATCCGCTCGTGCTCGAGCCGCTGCAGCGCGAAGCGATTTGGGGCGGCGCGGCTTTGGCCCGCACGTACGGCAAGACCGGCTCGGCCGAAAAGCGGATCGGTGAGTCGTGGGAGTGCTGGGACGGTAACCGCGTCGCGAACGGCGACCGCCGCGGGGCGACGCTCGCCGACCTGCGTGCCGGCTACGGCCGCGTACTTACCGGCGGCGCCGATCCGGCACGACCGTTCCCGTTACTGACGAAGTTCATCGATGCCCGGGAAGCGCTCTCCGTGCAGGTTCATCCGGACGACGCGTACGCCGCGCGCGTGGAGGGTCAGCCGTCGGGGAAGACCGAGTGCTGGTACGTCCTGCAAGCGGATCCGGACGCTTCCATCGTCCTGGGCTGGACGCGCGATACCTCGCGCGGTGAGTATCTCGAACGGGTCGCCGACGGCTCGCTCGGCGAACTGTTGCGTCACGTCCCGGTTCGGGCCGGCGACGTCTTCCATCTTCCGGCGGGGACGATGCACGCGATCGGCGCCGGCATCGTGCTCTTCGAGACGCAACAGACGAGCGACCTGACGTATCGGATCTTCGACTACAATCGTGCCGGCCCGGACGGAAAGCCGCGCGAATTGCACGTGGCCAAGGCGGCGGACGTGCTCGACTACCGGCAGGGCCGGGGCGGCGCGCTGCACGCGCTGACCTATTCGCTC
>CAXUFI010000255.1:0-1537 GCA_964250245.1 uncultured bacterium | reverse complement strand
GGCCCGCGCGTACGGCGCTCTGCCCCGATACTACCTTCTGGCTCGCGCGCATCGCGCTCGAAGACGGCCTTCACCCGCTCGATCTCGAGGAGATGCCGCTGACCCTAACGGCGCTCGATAAGCCCGTCGCCGTCGAAGCGCGCGGCGTAACGGTCCGGCTGGCGCCCTACGCGACCACGGTGCTCGCCGCCGGACTGGGCGGCGTGCTCGTGCGCGCGCTCGAGCCCGGGGCCGCGCTCCTGGCGGCGGGCCCGATACGGTGGCGCTCCGTTTCTCACGCGCCGCGGTCGACTTCAACGCGAGCACGGCGTACCTCGCCCAGTTTTCCGGGTAGTCATAGCCTCATGCTGGCTACCGGACTTCTCGCGGGAGCTGCGGGGACGCTCGCGCTCGATCTCTATACCTATCTCGATATCTTCGTGTCCGGGCGAGCGCCGAGCAGCTTACCGGCGACGACCGTCCAGAAGATCGCCGAGCGCACCGGGCTGAGCGCCCTTGCCGGCGAGGAAGAGGCGGCGGCGAACCGCCGGATCGGCGCGGGGGCGTTGCTCGGCTACGGCGTGGGGATCGGCGGCGGCGTCGGCTACGCGCTCTTGCGTCCGCCCTGCGAGCGCTGGCTACCGTGGCCCGTCGCCGGGCTCATCCTGGGGCTCTCGACGCTCGGCATCAGCGAGGGCTCCTCGACGGCCCTCGGAGCGACCGATTGGTCGAAGTGGACGGCCTCGGAATGGCTCGCCGATGTCGTTCCGCGCGCCATCTACGGGCTCGTCGTCGGTTACGTCTGCGAGAACCTCGACGAGGCGGACGAGCAGGACGACGCGGCGGCCTAGCTCGCCGGCTAGATCGTCACCGCTTGGTCCCGCTCGAGCGCGATGCGCCGGGCGAGGTACTCCAAGATGTGCGTGACGGCCCCGTCGATCGAGAGCTTCGCCGTGTCGACGACGAGTTCGCACTCGACCGGCTCCTCGTACTCGCCGCTGAGGCCGGTGAAGCCCCGCAATTCGCCCGCGCGCGCGAGCGCGTAATGCCCTTTCGGATCGCGCGCCTCACAGACCGCCGCGTCGGCGCGCACGTAGATTTCATGAAAGGCCGCGCCCGCGGCTCGCCGCGCCTCGGCCCGGTCGGCGCGGGGCGCGGAGATTAACGCCGCGATCGCGCCGCGGCCGGGGAAACAGGTCGGCAGCCAGAAGCCGCGATAGTCGACGAAATTGCGGGTCTCGGCCGCGGTGCGGGGATGGAAGGCGGTCTCGCGCGTCAGGCGCGGTTCGGCGTCGGGGGTCATGCGGAGGGCCGATCCCTTGGAGAAGTTCTCGCGACCGTCATAGACCCGCACGTGGATGTCGGTCGGATCCCATCCGTTGGCGGGGTCGATGTCGTCGGCGCAGGAGGAGGAGGCGCAGACGAGGTCGGTCAGCGCCCGCAGCAGCACGTAGTCGCCGGGCCGCGACCAGGGCTCGTCCGAGGTCAGCGCGTTCGAGGATTCGATCGCGGTATTGTAGAAGAAGTTGATCGCTGGCCAGCCGCGGCGCGCCCGCAC
>CAXUFI010000254.1:0-4133 GCA_964250245.1 uncultured bacterium | reverse complement strand
CTCGCGGGTTGCGCTCGCGTACGTCGTGGTCCCGCTACCCGCGGCCGCCGGTCGTTACGGCCGGGCAACGGTCGCTCTCGCGGGCGTGCGCGGCGGCTTGTCGCTCGCGCTCGCGCTCGGGCTGCCGGCCGCTTTTCCCGGCCGGCCGCGCGTCATCGACGCCGTCTTCGCCGTCGTCTTCGCCACGGTCGTCATTCAAGGTTCGACGATCGCGCCGCTGCTGCGGCGCTTGAACCTCGCCAAGCCCTCCGCCATGTCGTAAATCGCGCGGCGGCGAAAGGAAACCTATGCGAACGAGCGTCATGATCGGCGCCCTTGCAACGGCAACGGCGATCTTTTCTTCGGTTCCGACGGTTGCGACTTCGAGTCCGGTGGGGCATGTGACGGGCATCGGCGGTGTCGTCGTCGCGAGTAAGAACCCTCACGCGCTCGCGGCCTGGTATCGAGACATGCTCGGCATTTCGCTCGAGCCGTGGGGCGGTGCGATGTTCCGTAATAACGTGCCGGGGCATCCGCCCTACACCGTGTGGAGCTCCTTCTCGCGCGGAGCAGAAGAGTTCGCCCACTCCCGCCGCGACGTAATGCTCAACCTGTCGGTCGATAATCTCGACGCAATCTGCACTCGTCTTCACGCGAAAAATGTCCCGATCTACGAGCGTCAGTCGACGCCGTACGGCAAATTCGCGTCGGTCGTCGATCCCGACGGCACGAAGATCGAGCTATGGGAGGCGCCGAAGCGCTGATCGCGGCTAGCGAGCTGCGGTGAAGAAGTCCTCGGCGGTATAGTGCGCGACGGCGGCGAGCGGCAGTTGCCGCTGCGGATCGCTCGGCGGCTGCGGCGTCCGTGCCAGAGCGAACCCTGAAAACAGCACCACGAGAGCGAAGGCCACGCTCGGCAGCCACGGCATGCGCGTCGGCCGCTCCGGACGCACCAACCCGCACACGATGTAGGTTCGGTAGCCGCGCCGGACGGCGCGCCGGCCGCGCTTCCGTTTCACGGGCTCGGGCACCACGACCCGGCGCCGGCGGCCGCGGGGCGAATCACCTACTGGACCGGTAACTTCGTGCCGATGAGCGCCGAGCGAACGTCGCCACGAGAAGCGCTCTTGACCATGAGGATGACGTTGTCGCCGGCCTGAATGATCGTATCTCCGCCGGGAATGACGACCTCCTCGTGTTTGCGATCGACGGCTACGACGATGGACGAGCGCGGCAGACCGATGTCCGCCAGTCGCTTGCCGTCCGCGGCGGAGTTCTCCGGGATGGCGATCTTAACGAGTTCGAGGTCGCCGTCCTTGAGCTTCGCGATAAGCGAAAGATCCGCGACGTTAACGTGTTCGTTGATCGCGTCGAGAATGACCTCGGTCGACGAGATCAACGTAATCGGCGCCTCGCTATCGATCGATTGGAAGATTAATTTATTCTTCGGATTGTTGACGCGCGCGATGCAGCGGGCGCGCGAATACTTCTTCGCGATCAGGCAGACGACGAGGTTATCTTCGTCATCGCCCGTATCGGCGACCACGACGTCCGCGCGCTTGAGGCCCGCCGAATCGAGCACGAGCGGATCGCAGCCGTCGCCGACCATCGTTACGTCGGTTTCGAGCAGGTTGGCCATGAACTGCGCTTTGCGCGCCTGTTTCTCGATGAGCACGACTTCGTGATCTTGGCTCAGCAGCGCGCGGGCCAGATACGTGCCCACTTTTCCGCCGCCGACGATGATGACGAACATGCTACGCCATCAACTTGATCGGTACGTCGAGCGCCGTGGCGGCGAACCGCCCGACGAAATCGGTGAGCGCTTCGGGTGCGACGATCGCGTTGATCTCGTCGCCCGGGGTCAGCGCGTCTTGCGGCGAGGCCACGAAAACGTGACCTCCCCGGCGGACCGCGCCGATACGAATGAGGCCGGGCCGTTCGATATCGGAGACGCGCAGACCGTTTTCGGCCGCCCGAAGCGATACCGCGAGCGAGGAGACTTTCCCGAAATCGAATGACGGAACCGAGTCGTACGGCATGTGCATCAGCTTGTCGCGCACGATCTTCGCGCCGACGGTCGTCGGACAAACGGTTTCGAGGCCGAGCTCGCGGTAGAGTTGTCCGCGCGGCGGATCGTAGATGCGCGCGACGATCTTTTTAATGCCGAACATGCGCTGCGCGATCAGCGCCGCCATCACGTTGCGATTATCGCCGTCCGTAACGGCAACGAAGCCGTCGGCGGTCTCGGCGCCCGCGCGCAGCAGCACGTCGTAATCAATGCCGGTGCCGACTTCGACCCGCCCGGTAAAGCGATTGCCCAGTCTACTGAAGGCTGCGGGGTTCTCGTCGATGACGACGATCTCGTGAGCTTCCGCATTTAAGAGTTTGGCCAGCGTCGACCCGACGCGACCACAACCGACGATAAGGTATTTCATTTTCCGGCCCTGTACGTTCGAACGCTCTCGACATCCACCTGGAACGTGTCATGCCCGATATCGGCAGGAGCGCTCGTCGTCTGAGAGAATCGACGAAAGTCCCGGCCGGGTTGCGGGGCGTAGCTCAGCTTGGTAGAGCGCTGCGTTCGGGACGCAGAGGTCACAGGTTCAAATCCTGCCGCCCCGACCAGAGTCGTCGTGCAAGGGCCCCGATACGGTGTTCACTCGGTTTAGTCCGGCGGCCAAGCGCGTTTTGCGTTCGGCCGAGCAAGCGTGCCGGAACCACAATCATTACTACGTGGGTGTCGGCCATCTTTTACTTGCGTTGCTCGAAGAGCACGATCCGCACGTCGAGGGCAAGCTCTTCGCCGCCGGATCGAATGCCGCCGATATCGTGGCCGATTTGCGGCGCGCGATCGGCACGGGCGACGACCGCTCGTGGGAAGGCATCATCATGACGCCGCGCGTCACGCGCGTGATGCGGCGCGCGGACACCGCGGTCGCCGCTCCCGCTCCGGTCGAGCCGGTGCACCTGTTCGAGGCGGTCCTCGACGAAGGCGGCTTGGCCGCGGAACTCGTGGGCTGTTTCCTCGGAAACTTTCGGGCGTCGCGGAAAGTACCGGGCTAAGCGTGGAGCATTTCACCCAGATCTTCCTCAACATCGTCGAGCGCGCCGGTTACACGGGGCTCTTTCTCGTCATGGTCGTTGGAAATATGGGCATCCCGGTCGGCGCGGAGCTCGTCGTGCCGGCGGCCGGTGCGCTGGCGGCGACCGGTCACCTCTCGAATGCCTGGCTCGCGGCGATCGTAGCTACGGCGGGTGAAGTCGTCGGCGGAACGCTGCTCTATGCGATCGGCTTCGTCGGGGGCCGGCCGTTCGTCGCCCGCTACGGCCGCTTTCTGAAGCTCAGTGAGAAAAAGCTCGACGCGTTTCACGATTTTTACGATCGCTACGGGAACGTCGTGGTCTTCGTCTGCCGCTTCGTGCCGCTCGTCCGCGGCGTCTCGGCCTTGCCGGCGGGAGTATCTCGCATGCAAAAGCGGTACTTCATCGCATACACCGCGGCCGGTTCGGCGGTCTTCTGTTTTGGATTAACTTGGCTTGGAAGTCTCTTCGGACGTCATATCGATGAAATCAGACCGCAAATACACTCGATCTCATACGCCTTCATCGGGCTCGCCGTCGTCGCCGTTCTGGCGGTGGTCGTCGCTCGGGTCGTCCGCTCGCGCGGCCGGCGCCGGCGCCCGGTGTAAGCTGCTCGCGAGCGGCGTCCGGGCGGCGATTCTCGTTGCCGGAGCGCTCTGCACGGCCTGGTCGCCCGCGGAGGCGCAGGCCCGGCCGACCGTGCCGGTCTTTCCCGCTCCGCCGCTCCCCACGACGCCGCTCGGTCGCGGCTTGAACGGCGCCTACGGCGCCATCGTGCGCGCCGGAGCCACCAACCCGAACGCGGCGGCGCAGGCCAGCTTCTCGTACGTGCAGGCGCTGCAGCGCGCTCGTATGGGCGACGTCTCGGGCGCTTTGGCCGCCGCCCACGTCGCACAAGCGACCGCACAGGCCCCGGTCGTCAACCCGCAGCAACTCTTGCCCGCCACACCCGCGCCGACGTCCATCCCCGTCGCGCCGGCGCGCCCCGGCGAGTCGCGGGGCGGGGACTTTCCGTCGCCGGCCGGCGTGGCGCTCGGAGAGCACGGCGTCCCGCTCTCGCCCGCGCGCGTCGG